>CAYPUO010000345.1:0-4323 GCA_964413775.1 uncultured archaeon | reverse complement strand
CTTCGTATCTGAACACAATCATGAAGAAAGACGCGAGTTAGTAAGAAAAGGCCAGTACGGTCTAGCGGCAACAATACCTGGCTATTCGTCAAAGATGCCTAACTCGAAACAATCTGAACAGCTCTTGAAGATACTTGCTGAAGACAGGGTGAGTCTAGCAGACTTCAGGAACACCCACAATCAATACCTTGATTCACCTGGAGGTCTACATTTGGTTTCACTGAAGCCCATTAATCTCTCTTCGCGGATACTCGAAGAGGGCCTAGAAGTGAAGTTCACTCTTCAGAAGGGGTCGTATGCAACTGTTGTCCTTCGTGAGCTTATGAAGAACAGTCCCTTGAATCGAGCATGAGTCACCGAGTTCTTCCGCTGAAGCCCTTAAGTCTTTCACCGTACTCGTCTGTATCTGATGTTTCCTCTTTTGGAGTGCTTTCATCTTGGTACTGGAAAATAACAGATTCTCCTGTGACTGCAGATGTTATCACTCGGAGTTCTTCGTTCGAGTAAATAATCCTTGATCGGTCCTCTGGCTTCAATATTACTATGTTTTCTTTGATTCCATTGGGGAGGAAAAGACTGTTTACTCCGACCTGAATTGCAGGATAGATTAGGCTCCTGACGATGGTACGCAGCTTTGCAGGGCCTTCAACCACAAGTACTTTCCCGAAGGAGCCAACGATATCATCCAGTAGTTCTTTGTTGTCTGTCAGGATTTCTTTGTTCCTCCTCTTTACAACGAGAATGAGAAGTTCATCTGTCTTTATCGCCCTGAGTAAGGTCAAATCCTCCAAATCGGGATAGGTCTTTGCCTTTTCTAGAATCCATTTGCTGAACTCAATGTCAAATCCTGTGATTTGTCCACTGTCGAAACGTTCCTGACAGCTTGGACACAGCATCTCAGATTCAATGTCAAAGACGCACACGGGCAATCGCATTAGTTGTTCCTCGTCAAGCCGGTGATTTCTAGTGTTCGGCCTCATGCGAGGAGCATATGAAACTTCCGAAACCTACTTCGCTAACGTAATGTCTATTGTTGAAACGTTCAGGTCGCTTCCCTTGTCCGTCTGGACCGTTGTTGTTCCAATCAGGATGTCCTTCACTTCCACGTCTTCCAAAAACCGGTGCCGTGTGATTTCAGCAACATCCACAGCTCTACTGATCAGTCTACCCCTTGCTCGAATCACAACCTCATCTGCGCCTTTGTTGAATAGGGTGACACAGGCAAGGACATAGCTCATCACATTCTTCGAACCTACGAGTATCGTGGAATCGCCACGGCGGTCGCTGTCTTTGTTTTCCTCCGCCACACATAATCTCTCCACTGGCTATGAATTGGTCAGCTAGTGTCGTAGATGGAGACGCAACTGATATAGATTTCGATTAATAAGTTGACACTCAACGCTGAGTAGATAAGCGGATTTGCACCACCCCTCCCCAAACACGCCCCCTTACACAAGGTTTTTCATTGAACGCTTTCGCCTCGAACTCTGGGTGCTAGAACTAATGGCGCAACTTACATTCCTAGGGTCTTGCCGCGAAATCGGCAAGTCTGGTTTTCATCTTGAGATGCAAGGTGAAGGCATGCTTATTGATTATGGGACAAAGCTCACAACACCCCCAACATTTCCAGACATGATTCCTCTTGATGAGCTGCAAGGAATTGTGCTGACACACGCCCACCTGGACCATTCTGGTGGGCTGCCTCGCATACTTGCTGCTGACGATACCCTGTCTCTGTTCTGTACGCCTGCGACTCGTGATCTCTGTATTCCACTTATCCGGGACATGTACAAGATAGCTGGCGGACGAGTTCCGTTCACTAACTCAGACATTGTGCGTGTCAAGCGACAGTGCCAAGCGACGGCATACGAGGAAACTACACCTCTGGGACGCCACTTCGAGATGACTCTCTTTAACGCAGGCCATATACCTGGAAGTGCCATGGTATCCATACGATATAATGGAAAGAGGATACTATTCACCGGTGACTTCAATGCTATCGAGTCCCGTTTGAATGCCGGAGCACGCGTCAACCTCCCTAGACACGATATCGTTGTCACCGAGAGCACATATGCGAGGAGGATTAATCCTGATCGAGGGGAGATTGAGGAAGAACTGATGCAGACAGTCCTTGAAACTCTTGAACGTGGCGGAGTTGTCCTCATACCAGCATTTGCCGTAGGACGAAGTCAAGAAATCATGTGTATCCTTGAGGAACATGGCCTACCATCTAAATATCCTATCTACGTTGACGGCATGGCGAGAAAAGTGAATGAGGTTGTCGTAAGGCACCCCTCGTACATCGGCTCTCCTCAAGCATTTGAGCGAGCAGTGAAGAGGACGAGAATCGTCTATGATCAGAAGGACCGTACGAATGCGATGAAACGTCCAGGTGTCATCATTTCTCCAGCTGGGATGCTAAAGGGTGGTGCATCTCATCTCTACTTCAGAATGCTTCATGATAATCCTAAGAATAGCATAGTTCTGGTCAGTTTCCAGATTCCTGGTACTCCGGGCGCTGAGCTTCGGGCAAAGAAACGGATTACCAGTGGTAGAACAGAATATGCGGTGGAGGCCGAAGTCAGGTACCATCACTTGAGCAGTCATTCGGACTCACGTGGCCTAATGCAGTTACTCCAGAACATACCTGGCGACCCGGAATTCTATGTTGTTCACGGAGAGAGTGAATCATGCGATGCTCTTGCTGCCAAGCTTGAGAAGAAAGGACGAAAAGCTCACGTACCAGAAACGAATGAGAGCTTTAAGGTCTAAGAGGCTGCTGTCAGCTAGGGGAATCCGTCACTAGATGTATTTCATTCTAAGATGCATTGTGCCAGAAATCAAAGCAAGAGATTGGCCGACCGGTCCTATTCCTTCTCTGGTTCCGGTCGTGCTTCAACTGTAGGACACTTCAGCTGTTTTATTATGTCCTCAGCTTTCTGGGGCTCGACAATAAGAGTGTAGAGATATCTTGCAGTGCGCAGCTTCAGCTTGACTTGATCTGAGCTCCGTTTCACTCGGCACTCTACCGCATCTTCTGCCATCTCAAGGAACTTCTCTGTATCATCGATTTGTTTTGGCATTTTTAAGCCCCATTCATGTTTTTCTGGGATGGTGGGCCGAGGGAGACTCGAATTCGGGAACTTAAGCTATTGCTCAAGCTTCTCCCGACCTTCGCCGTGTGAAGGCGACGTCATAGCCGACTAGACCATCGGCCCTTCAGATCGGCTAGGGAGAAGAACTGTCTACTTCTTCCTTCTCTTTGGCCTTAGGTCCTTGTTTTTGCACTTCCTGCACTTCTTTGCACCCAGAGGGTTAGTCGCTCCACAGGTTCGGCATACTGACTTGTAGAGCAAGTAGTGCTGTGCGAGTCTTCGTTTCTCAATATCGGAAACAGGCATTATTAGGACCTCATCTGCTGAGAGTGGACTGTCTTCAGTCCTCTCAGGCCATCCGATAGTCAATGAATATAAACCTGTTCCTCTGGTAGCACAAGAGAAGACGTGCTGAGGGATTTCCTCCCCCAGCACTAGGGCGAAAAGCTACAGTAGTTCATGCAATATCCTGGCTACGTCACTCGGTTTCTGAGCAACTTGGATGCCTGCTTTATTGAGTGCCTCGATCTTGGATGCTGCAGTTCCACTGTGCCCGCTGATGATTGCCCCCGCGTGCCCCATTCTCTTCCCAGACGGTGCGGTCCTTCCTGCAATAAACCCGACTACTGGAAGGCGATATTCTTTCTCTATATAGGAAGCAGCACGCTCCTCAGCATCTCCGCCAATCTCTCCAACCAAGACAATGGCCTTAGTTTCCTTGTCCTGCTTGAACAACTCAACAGCTTCAGTTGGTGTGAGGCCCACACAGGGGTCACCACCAAGACCTATCGCAGTTGAGATGCCAATGCCTGCATTTGTCATTCCTGCTGCTATCTCATAGGTGAGAGTGCCACTCCTCGACATCAGTCCTACCTTCCCATGGGAGAACACATGGCCCGGCATGATGCCAAGCTTCTGGTTTACTCCAGGGGTGATTATTCCAGGCGTGTTTGGCCCGATGATGGAGATTCCCTTTCTCTTTGCAGCGTGAATCATCCTCATCTCATCGCGTACCGGAACATGCTCTGTGATTACGACCACTGGATTGAGGTCGTTTGCGATGGCCTCAAGCGCCGCATCTCCTGCAAATGGAGCTGGGATGAAGATTACAGATGCTGTTACGTCCTCTGCTTCTTTTGCTTCTCTAACGCTATCATATACTGGGATTCCATGCACCTCTTGACCCTGTTTGCCTGGAGAAGTCCCGGCAACAACCTTTGTACCATAC
>CAYPUO010000344.1:0-4330 GCA_964413775.1 uncultured archaeon | reverse complement strand
ACCGAGAGATCTCCCATCAGCTGGCCGCTGAAACCGTCTGGTTCTGTGAGCACCGAGGAGTCAAGACTATCTACTTCGAGGACCTGAGATTCTTTCAACCACAGGGAGGGTACGGGACTCACAGCTGGAACCTCTCAACGAACCTCTGGGGAATGCTCATCGAAGGAGTGAGGTATCGCCGAAAGGCGCTAGCTCACAGATACGGTGGAGTCTGGACGGTGAACCCAGCAATGACATCCCAGAGGTGCAGTGCCTGCGGAAACAGAGGCATCCGCGTGAAGCAAAGCGGCTCAACAGAGGAAGAGAGAGGTGGTGAATACTTCTACTGCCCGAGTTGTGAAGCGCGGTTCCACGCTGATGTGAATGCGGCCAGAAACATCATGATGGTGCAACAAGTGCCCACTGCCGTTGGTGGGCGGACTGCTTAGATTTATGTCTAGGTTTGTTCAGAATAAAATCAACGGTGAGGTTGATGCTAGAGTATCGTCGATTTCCTGCCAGGACTGCCTGCTATTTTCTTCTCTTTTCCCCCGCGTTTGCTTATTCGATATTCATTGTGAAGCAGCTGGTCTTTGGAACGCTTCCTGTGGTAGGCACCAGCTCAAATGTCTATTATCTTGGCATTGCAGGTGGGAGTGCCGCCTTGACTCTCTTATTTACGAGCTTTGTCGTCGACAGGATCAAGCGACTTGAAATCCTGCTGGTTCTTGCTGCTATTACTACTCCGATTATTGGTCTGCTTGGGTATCTCACAGGGTCCTCAGGGGGATTCAATGAGTCCTATGTCGAAGCATGGGTGGTTTCTGCGTTTGTGTGCTTGGTCTTCTTTCTTCTTGCTTGGGTGCTGTTCCTGAATCGGAGTGTCGTGGTCAGGTTCAGAGGCAGGATAACAGGTGGATTTCTCTTCATCTCTCTACTCTTTGTGGTGGTATTTGACTTCATCACAAGAGATCTTCTTCTTGAGCCAATCTCATTTATGATTCCAGAATTCATCTCGATTGTATTCATCCTTGTATCAGTTTCACTAGCGCCATGGAAATGGAAGAAGTATCCGCTTGCAGTCCACGGAAAACCGACCAGGTATTTCATACCGATGGTACTGATCTTAACCAGTCACGTCCTGTGGTTCTTTGGAACGAAGGTCGACATGTTTTACACGTATTCGAACTCGTTTCCATCATTGACCCAGTATGTTCAGTATAATCTTGGTGTAGCAATCGCCGTTTTTGAGCCGGTTCTCCTTGCCCTGGGAGCACTTGTTGCAGGTCTGCTTGCTGACGCGCAGGGTCGTAAGACAACCTTCAATTTTGCTATTCTATTGATGGGTCTCCTAGCGATATTCAGCCCGACTTTGGAGAGCACTCTCAGTTCACTGCCGCTGCTGATTATGGAGCGTTTCGTAGAAGGATATATACTTGGAATTGGAGTGTTTCTGATATGGAACGAACTGGGTTCCGCTGGGGCAAAGGCTAGGCGTCTGTCGCTTATGTGGTTCTTCTATCTTGGATATGCGCTCCTTTTCTTTGCATTTGATAGGAATCTGTATTTCAACATGGAAGAGGCTCTGGGCCGCCAGATTGGTAATTTCGGCGGACCGTTCGCCATTGTTGTTGCTCTGATTGCGCTGTATCTCTCATCCCATACTCCTCAGATTGTTGGCAGGGAGGTCGAGATGGAGCGACTGAGCTTGGACTTTGATGCTCGTACAGTGAAGGCTACCGTTGATGCCTTCGTTGGAGAGGAAGATTTCACATCGATTCGTAGTCAGATTGACATTCTCGACGATGCACAGGAAATCAGTGATAGTGAATTTGGCGAGATAATCGGTGAGGACTTCAAGAATGCCCTGCCTCTACGTAGAATTCCCGGAATTGGCCCTAAACTGGAAGAGAAGTTCGCTGATGCAGGGTACAAGTCCGCGGCTCAAATAGCCGGTGAAACTGCTTCTAGACTTGCATCGAAGGTGGAAGGACTTAGTCAAGACCGTGCTGAGAAGATTATAAAGGACACTCGCAAAGTCGTGAAGAAATCGATGAAGAAAAAGAAAAGGGCCAAGTAAGATTACTTACTTGGCTTCTCTCCGAGTTTGGTCTTGTGTAGAATCGTACCATCACTTGCATGTGGAGTTCTAATAATAGAATCCAAGCTCTTCTCTATCTCTCTGGCTTCGTCCGCAAGGCGCGCAGCCGTCCTCAGCATCTCATGTGCAGATGCGGCCAACGGCACGTATTTTTCTGCATCATGCACCTTGAAACACGCCTCTACTGTTAGGTCTGCAACAGCTTCAGCCGTTTGAGCTGCTGCAAGTGCTTTTGCTTTCGCATACGGATTTGTGAATTCAGCATACTCGACTGCGAGTTTGGAGTCTACAGTCAATGTTGGAAGCGTTGGCTTCTTTCCAGCAGCAATCTCTGCTATGATTTCATCAATAGTCTTCTGAATCAATCTGATGCTGCCACTTATTGCGAGGACTTTCAGCATGTCGCTATTGAATAGGATCATCTCAGTTGGATCGAGGAATTCTCGGCGGGCTCCAATCATGGAATCGGCGTTGAGAATGATGAAGCCTTGGCCCTCTGGGGGACTCGGCACCGACTTTCCCTTCTCATTTTTGGTATAGAACGCCTTCTTTGAAGGTGCGTCCGAAATTGTAATGACAGGAATGGATAGCTTCTGCAGCTCCTCTCGCACTTTTGTGGGCCCTGGAGTCGCCGCGTTTGGACTAATAACCATGACTAGTTGCGGGTGGTACTCCTTTAGGTATTTCAGAGCCGCCATTCCTGAATCTTCATCCATTTTAGCTCCGCTCGAAAAGCCACGAACTTCAATGTCTTCTCGGTCAGCTCGTTCGTCAAAGATATAGTCAAGCAGCGGTGCCGCCCCGATGCAGCCTAGCTTGAGTATACCTATTTTTACTAGTGCATTATCTGTCATTTGTATCGTTTTCACAGAGACAATAGCTAGAAAAAACCGTTACGGTCAACCTTTCTCGGCCTTAGTCTTGTATGAAACATAGGCGAGTCCAGTTCCAGAGAGAAGGTCTGCTGCTTTTAGCTGTTTATTGCAGACAGCACAATGAACCACAATTTTTGGATCATCCGAGGCGGTTCCGCATGCGGTGCACAGAGGCTCAACATCGAGTACCGTCAAATCCGATACTTTGACGGGTTTCTTGCATTTCTGACAGATGACTTCAGATAGGTCATCCCGGATTACAGTCTGGAACTGCTCACTACAAAGCGGACAGAAGACAGTGTAGACTTTGTAAAGGTCTTCAGAAGAGCACTCCGGACACTGGAGTGTTATCTTGACTTCAGAGCTTCCGCATTGTCTGCATTCTATCTTTCTTCCGTATGTCCGAGGAACGATGACACCAGCATCCTCAAGGTCTTTGAGCGTTCGCACAACTTCTTCTCTATTCTGTCCAAGGTACTTTGCTCCTTCAGGATAGCTGTCAGTTACAAGCAGGTTATGCTGGGGTTTCAGCACGTCGATTCTTCCCTCGAACATGTCTCGAATCAGGTTCTGAATACCCGGAGTTGCTAATAGGCTGTCTCCAGAAGTTTCGCGGATGACCGAGCATAGGCCTTCATAAGCCTTCTTTATTTCTTCGTCCCAAGTGTCGGATGCGAAATCGATTGTGGGGACTATTCGAAGTAGGTTCCTCTCAACAACAGCAGAATCGTCTTCCTCATCCAATAGTACAGCGATGCAGTTTGGCGGCTCCATATAAGATACGACGAGACCCTGTGGAATCTTGGTATATCCCACCTTGGCTTCCATATTGACTCCATGCCCCATGAAGATTGTGAGCGCCTCTTCACTGGAAAGGGTGACTCCCTCAGGCCAAGCGCGCCCCACGAACGGGCCGAGGGCATCATCCCACCAAATGGAAAACATCGCTTTTGGCATAGAGAGTACTCCGTTTGTTCTTTTAAGATGATATGGGTGTCCTAACGTTGGGTTTACTTAATAGCATTCACATGATGGACTCAGAAACGCTAGGCATTGTCTGAAGTGGGCCGCTGTTATGCGATTCGTCTGTCAGTCGGGTCTTCTTTTCAATTATCCTTTGCTGCCTATGTTGAGCGGTGGATAATACGAATCTCCATAGATACGAACTCTCCCGCCGCTCCCGACAACTTTAGCCAAGCCTATTATGAGGACAAGTATTACAAGCAACAGAATAATGAGTATTATGAAAGAATCAAGCACTTCCAGTCACCGGTGTTGTTTCCACAGCTTCCTTTGGTATATAGCGACTTGAAGTGACATTAACGTTGTTTTCTATACTGCATGGCCTCAACATGCCTGTTTACTAGAAAAGGAG
>CAYPUO010000343.1:0-4342 GCA_964413775.1 uncultured archaeon | reverse complement strand
GTGCAGCGTGATGGTCAAGTGCTTGTGTTTCACAGGACCCGCCGAGATGCAGAGGCAGAAGCACGGCGTCTTGCCAGCCACGTAGGGAAACAACTCACTGCCACAGAGCAAGCCTATCTGCAATCAGAGCTGAACTCCATTGAGCACTGGGATACGGCACTCCCAAAGGATCTGATGACACTGTTATATGATGGTACGGCGTATCATCACGCAGGATTGAGTCTGCCTGCTCGACGAATGGTTGAAGATCTCTTTCGGATTGGCAAGGTCCGCGTCATATGCGCCACAACGACGCTTTCCTCGGGGATGAACCTTCCAGCGAGAACCGTCGTCATTGCTAACACACGCTCACCCGCTGACTATCGCCAGATTATTGAGCCGAACCAGATTCACCAGATGCTGGGACGTGCAGGGCGGCCCGGTCTGGACTCCAAAGGGTTTGGCATAGTCATCGCGGATAGCAGGGGTCAAGCCAATGAACTGAAGGAGAGAGCATTTGATGTATCCAGAGATGAAGCAACTGGCAATGAGATGCTCACTCCGAAATATGAGCCACTGTCAAGTGTACTTGGTCATGCAGGGTCTCTCGAAGAGCAGTTGCTAGTTGCTCTTGATATGTATGGCGAAGCGCGCTTAGATGATATTGAGCAAGACTACTTCGGTGAGTCGTTTTTAATGCATCAAGCAGTGAGAGACTCTCACTCTCCTATGCGACCCCTCTACCTGAGCGAGATAGATGCAGGTGCAGCTATTGAGAGGCATGCACTATTGGATACTGTTAGAGCTGCAAGGAGTGGCGTTCTTGGAAGTGTGAGAGTCAGAGAGACAAACGAAACAGTCATTGGAGGTCTGGTTATTCAGAGAATTGGTGACAGTGCTACCTGTAGGTTCTCGTCGAGGTCTGATGGCAGCGGAGTAACAGAGGGTCCGATGTGTTCCTGTGGCCGCCCAATTGACAGGTCAGGAATCCTATGTCCCCACTTGGTCGCACTTGGAGTTTTAGCGTCAAAGGAATGTGATGAGCTGTGCAACTACGTTATACCGCTGTCGCTGGGTGAGTCGAGTCCTTCTGGTGTTCTCATAAGACTGGGACTGGCAGAAGGCGGAGAGAGCGGTATGATTCGCATTACGCGACTTGGCAGATTGATTTCAAGGCTATATCTGCGAATCTCGACCGCAAGAGAGGCTCTCGCAGTTTTACCTCTTGTTACTGATACAAGGCAGCTGATATCACTCCTTCGACACCTGGTGGCGATTGAGAGTAGCCAGGCACCGGAAGAGACTTTCGAGCACATGATTGGCGTGGCAGCCTCGACTCGGATAGGTACCATCGACATGGCTGAGCAACTGGGCTTACCTGTTGGTGATGTGGTGGCTCTGCTTGATAGGTCAAGGTGGATTCTCTATGCGATTGCAGCCATTGCAAGGGAGGGCAATCTAAGCTATGTTAGTGAGCAAGCTCAGAGGCTGTGGGAGGAAATAGATTCACGGTTCTCAGGTGATGAATATGACGGTAACTGATGGAACTCCAATTGAAGATGAATCCGGAAAGGGAGTGGACAAAGGGACTAACTCGTCTGACGCAGAGAAGACAGAGTCTGAGGCAGATGTTGTGGGGATTTTGAAGGCCACTGATCATTATACATGTACGTACCCGAATGGAATCATTTTGGGTGTTCATGTGGACGGCATTCCTAGCCGCAGAGGTGTCCATGTTGAGCTAGCATACGTACTAGATTTGAGGCGAGCCGCTTTTGGGAAGGCCACGCTAGCTATGCAAGCCGCTGTTCTGGAAACCCTGAATAGAGATCTGCAATCAGTCCTTCGAGATGTTGAGATGAGCCAGAAGTTAATTGAGGTTTCAAAGCTGACTTCGAAGGGCCGCATGAGGCTATCGATGCTGCAACCAAATTCGAAGCATCCTGGCTCACTGGTCTATGCTACTCGAACGGTCTATGTGATAAACGATGAAGCGCGACCTTCATCGGATCTTTCATGGTTGACAGAATCGAGCAGAGTCCTCCGAGTTGAAGACTTACTGCTTGCGAGACGGTCTGACATGAGGTCCTTCTTATCAGAAATGCAGAACCGGGTGTCAATCGACAAGTGGCGTGTACTTGGTGAGAGCATTCGCAAGGGTTGGCTGGGTATGCTTGCCATCATATTCGGAGTTATCTGCAGCATAGCTCTGGCCATGGATGTCTTTACGAACACAGCTGTGCCTTACATTCCCATTCTCGCTGCTGCTATTGGCTGCCTAGGTGGTTGCTATCTCCTATGCATATCTCGCACGAGGCTTGCGGAATTCAATGAACTCTTGGAAACTGAAAAAGGCAAGGTCAACAGAGTTGGCGATGGCTACCGGATTGATGAGAGCACGACCAGAAACGAGGATAATCTCAGACTGCAAAGGGACATCAGTTTCATTGTGTCACCTATGATGGCATCTGTTGCTGGAGCGATTGGAATAGGTGACTATGATGGTGCAGTTGCTTCAGCATGTACGGTGCTGGATGAGTGTGTACGATTCTCCAGGCTGAGCGTTGATTCTATCGGTGATGAAGGCTTGGAGAAATTCGTTAGTCTGTTTATTGGAATATGGGGCGAAATTGATGAGGATGCTTTGGCGCTTGCCTATGTCGGTCTGAGTAACCATCTGGCGTCTCCGCTGAGCCCCGATGAGATACTTCGTCATTGTACAGTCCTAGCTAATGCTCTGTACGATGTCGGCGTGTTAAAGCCATCCGTAAAGGATAGAATAGATGACCTGATGAACCAACGAGCGATGAAGGAGAATGTCAAGTATCTTAGTCGCTCTGAAGCAAACGACGAACCATCCAAGCACCGCAGTAGCGAAGATGGGCCTGCCGACGACGATTGGATAATGGGCGAAATGTCAAAGGAAGGGATCTCCCACGGTGATGTGCCTGAGGATATTGAGGAGATAACAGCCGAAACAGTTCCGGAACCCGAAGTGAATGAAGTGCTGACAAATGGTGAAAGAACAGATAGGGAGCTCGATTCGCTATCGGAAACCATCCAAACTGGGACGTCTTCGCGCTATCTTGAATCGAGGGCAGCCAATGTTGTAAAGTCTGCTGTGTCTCTAAAAGCGCTGCATCAAATCACCGACAACACTGATCAAGATGCTGTAGGGGAGGATATCTCTGATAAGCGAGAGTAGTTTGGGTTCATTGCTTGCCATCGATGGAGTCACTCATCTTTCTGGTTCGGCAGGAACTGGCAAGACACTGATGGCTGCACTTATTGCATCACTATATGCGAGAAACTCAAGAGTCCAGTGGATTTCGACAGACGGGAAGCCGAGCTTTCTGGCCTATTTGAAGAGAAACATGGGTCACTACGGCGGGAAGCCATCAAACCTCATGGTTACAAGGCCCTCTGGAAACGATGAAGTTCTGGAAGTGATACTCTCACTACCTAGCAAGCTGGCTGATAATACAGGACTGATCGTTATCGACCCAATCACACGAGTTCTCGATATGGCTAGGACTTCGCCAGACCTGTGGGGCCGTGAATTGTTTGAAGATGCTCTTCCAACACTTGGTGCTATGGTTGCCACGAAGGGCCTCTCAGTTTTGATCACAAGCGAGATGCGTGCGGGCGAGAAAGGCTTGAGAGCGGTGTACTATCAGAAGATTCACAGATGGGCAAGCATGAACCTGTACTTGGAGCGGCGTCAAGGATTCGATGTTTCGAGAATATTCTTGCTTGACCGGGATGGGAACCCGACCTGTCAAATGGGTTGTCTGGGGATAGATTCGAATGGCTGGAGCAAAGTGGCCCTTAGCAGCTCATCTTTGGAGGTGCCATGATGTTTGGGAAGTCGCTATTCACTCTGGCGAAGTGGGCTATCATTGTCGGGGTCGCAATCGTAATTGGTTCTCAGCTCCTCGAATCCGTGACATGGGTGGTCCTCAGTCTTCGTCTAGGCAACTTGGTGCCGCTTGTGGGCGTATTCGCCATTACCTTTGTCTTACAAAGGGTTTCAGTGGCAGCAAAGACACAAGTGCCAGTTGTAGCCATGTTAATCGATGTGCTTGCAAGTGTTTCTTCTATCTACTTGTTCTTCGTCATGCTGTTAGGCTTGCTGCCTTACGGTCTGGTTACATCCTTCATTGGTTCCTGCTTCTCGCTAATTGTTGTTGCAGCTATCAGAAGTCCGAGCGACTTCAGGAAGAGGATTTCTCTTTTGATGGAAACTGCAGACACTTTTACTGGAACTGGTTTCGGAATGGGCTATGACCACGAAAAGGCACTACGGAATTCCATTATCCGGCTGAGAAAAGAAGTACTGTGTATACCTCGAGAGGGCTTCAAC
>CAYPUO010000342.1:0-4349 GCA_964413775.1 uncultured archaeon | reverse complement strand
GACAAGTCCAGTGTGGCCTGCTTGTCTGAAGTCCTTCTCACAAAAGATACAACTGATTGCGATGAACTGACAGAATGTTCTCGACCGTTCGAAGTCCTTGAGGGAGTCCCCAATGAACACCACTTCTGATAGGTCAATACCGTATTTCTGTTGCACATACTTGAAGTGATGGGCTCCTTTTTCAAAGCCTGGTCTGTACCCGAGTATGTCTTTGAAGTAACTACGAATTCCTCTTATTTCAAAGTATTTTGTGATTGTAGGTTGAAATGTTGAGGAGGATACAAACATCTCAATGTCCTTGCTCCTGAGATTCTTCAGTATGTTTTCAATATCCGGAAAGAGCTTCTGTTCAAAGATTCGGTCAGTCTTCAGCTTCTCGAACTCCTCGACAGCCTTTCTGTTTCTCTCATTTCTAGGGAAGTTCATCTCAATCTGTTGCTCATAGGGCAGACCCGTTGTAATTCTGTAGCGATGTGTTGCCTCCTCCTTGCTAACATCATAATACTTCATCATGACTTGGACACCGATATTCTCAAGAAAGGGCATGCTATCTGCCAAGGTGCCGTCAAAGTCAAAGATGACCGCCTTGCACTGGAGTGTTTCAGTCATTCTTGGGTGCCCCCTAGAGCCGCAAGATGTGGTTCCCACCCACCTTTAGATGCTTTTGGTAGGGTCCTCTACGATTCTAATCCTCGATATCATAGCGCCCTTCTTTCAGGGCTTTCTGATAGTCTGCGATGCAGCGATTTATTGTCTTGAATGCTTCTCCCATATCCTGCATCTTCCTAACCTCGGTGTGGCCGCCCTCCTGAATCTTGTAGGTGGCATAGAAATGCTTGAGTTCTTCAATTTGACTCCGTGGGAGATCAAACAGCCCGTTTACATCTCGATAGTAGGGGTCTTTCACAGGGACTGCTATGATCTTGTCATCGATGTGTCCGGCATCGTCCATCTCCATGATCCCGAGAGGCCTAGCATGGACAAGGCATCCGGTGAAGGTTGGTACTGTGATCATCAAGACAACATCCAATGGATCTCCGTCTTGGTCTAGCGTCTGTGGAATGAATCCATAGTCGAATGGCGCGAAAGTGTAGAGCACTCTGTCTAGTCTGAAGATATTATGATTGTAGTCATACTCGTATTTGTTCTTGCTTGCCCTTGTCATCTCAACAATGACATAGATCTCACTGGGCGGGTTTGTTCCTGGAGATATATCATGCAGATAATTTACCATTTTTCGTTCCTGTCCTGTTACTTGGTCACAAAATCGGTCAAATCTAATAGTATCTTATGCAGGAAAAGTTCTTCGACAAGGCTTTTCTGCATATTGGAGCATAGAGGATTGTTCGCAACGGGATGATGACGCATGAGCGAAGACACTATAGATGTTGGTGGTCTGTTCAGAGGGACTGCCACAATAACATTCATCGTGGAGATCATTACTGGTATTATGATGCTGGGTGCAGGTGGCATATTTGTTGTCACTCGGACGACTTTCATTCAGGACCTTGACCCAGATTTTGCGATTCTTTTGTTGATGATTGTAGCTATTATTACGCTCTTTATCTTCTTGGCAGCAATTGGCTTCTTCATCAGATACAACAAGAAGATTCAGGGTCTCGTGATTGGCCCAGGGATTGGAGAAGTGGATCTCAGGAAACCAAGAGTGAAAGCAGTGATTAGCCTCTACGGCCTTGCGGTCGGGCTGATTCTCATCATCGGAATGTATCTCTTCTGGCTAGCTTGGCAATACTTGCTTTCTCCTATTGCTTCAAGTTCCCTCAGCTTTCTCGCTTTTGCTGTGGCTCTGGCCGTATTCATACTGTCGCTCCTGATACAGGTTGTTGTAGTTGCGTTGGGTCGCACAGCGACTCGAGTCGTTCAAGCTGTGCTCGTAGAGAAACCTGAATAGCGCTCCGTGTATTCTCTCGAAGAGTCAGCTTTAAGAAAGGCAGTTGGAAGAGTGAGCGGGGGTCGTCCCTTGAAGAAGTTACACGCGTGGCAAATCTCCTACATCATCGGTCTTTGTATTATTGCCGTATCCTTTGTGCTGGAGTCTCTTGGAGGCCATTCTGGAAGCCTCACAATTGCGGTGGCTGAACTCGTTGGAGGTGTCATGTTAATAGCTGGCTCGGCTGAGGCTTTCGTCCTATCGGTTGAAGGCATAGCACACAACATGAGCATGACGGACTATGTTTCGGGAATATACGCGAGCTTGGCCTCAACAATTCCCGAGCTTGCAGTGCTATCGTTTCTCATACTTGGCGGCGAATATGAGATGGCATGGGTCCTTGCTCTTGCAACGATTTTTATCAATACCATGGTGTTCGCCACTTACTCACTCTTCTTACCAAAGGACGAACAGGGCAACTTCCGCCTGCCAGATGCAATAATGTGGGTTGGCTCTGACTTGCTTACGGTTGGTGCTGTAATTAGCTTCGCTGTCGGAATATCTATGATCTTATTGCATACATTTGTTGTGCCTGTTATCCCTGGTGAGCAGTTCTTCTTCACTTATGATGAACTCCTCGTCTTTGGCGGTTGCCTTGTTGCGGTGTTTATCGCCTACCTGTATAACATAACAAAATATTATGGCAAGTGCGTCCCAAATGCTGATGATCCCACCATAGCATGTAAGACCAGAACTTCAATCAACAAGCAAAAGGTCCTAATCTTCCTTCTATTAGCCTCCGTTGGAGCATTGCTGGGTGGTGAGGCATTGTCAAGCTTTGCCAACTTCGAAACCCAGACTGTAGGATTGAACTTCATCCAAGCCGCTCTGCTGCTAGTTGTCTTCGCAGGAACACCAGAATATATTATCGTGGCTTCGAGCCACAGGAAAGATGAGATCGAGATTGCACTCTCTAATGCGTTTGGTGGAATCGTACAGGTCTTTTTCGTGATATTTGGCTATATGCTTGTGGCGTCAGGAGTGAATCTTCTCCTATCAGGAATGACCGATGCACATCATGGGATACCAATTGACCTTTACTCAGTGGTTCTCGTGATCTTCGCTTTTCCCACATTGTTGATTCTTCGAACAAAAATCACAGATGATGCGAAGATAAACAACCTTGAGGCAATAGCGATGATAGCAGTCTTTGTGATGATGCTGTATATCTTGCTTGTCTTTGGTGGAGTGACAATCTAAATGTGTAAAGCCAACTGGAATTTGCGGGCAGGTTAAATCTTTTAATAATAAAATGGGGAGTTTAGTAACCAGAGGCAGGTCTCGCCGGCGGTGGGTACCTGTCCCGCAAGAATCAAGCAAGGGATCTATAATTAGAAATATGAATATTGGTTGCGTCCTAGCCTACGCTTCCGAGCGCAACTCTACTTTTCATGGGACGTTGATTTCATTATACCCTTTCTTGCAGTTCTGGAGGAACTTTGTTGAGTAGTAGTTTTTCAAGTCACTTACTAGAATATGCAACGGGCAGTCGAGCTTTTCGACGCTTGCTCCGCTGTATTGTTGATGTAAACCGTATAGAAGATGTTATGGATGTCGCTGAGGGTAAGAGGAATGCCAGCTCATTATCTGGTCTTATTGCCTCGGGCGTGCTGAGGGCCATAACGTCAGTAGGCTCCTCTGCTTTCGGAACTAGCCCCTCATTGATAAAAGAGCAACTCGCAAATCCACTTTTCAGAAAGGCCTTTTCCAGCGTTGTGAAGGGTCTCTTAGAATTTGGAATGACTAGGCCTTTTGTCCCTGGTGCTCCCTTTCAAGTGGTGTGGAATGTTACTCGCCAGTGTAATCTTCACTGTAAGCACTGCTATGAGAATGCCGGCC
This sequence comes from uncultured archaeon, assembly GCA_964413775.1. Taxonomy (GTDB): domain Archaea; phylum Asgardarchaeota; class Thorarchaeia; order Thorarchaeales; family Thorarchaeaceae; genus MP5-2226. Next base: position 559 of record CAYPUO010000342.1, on the reverse strand, counting down.
GGAGAGAACCTGATGAACTCACAACCGATGAAGCCTTGGCCTGTATTGATATGCTCGCGAGAGAGGGCGTCGTCTTCCTGGCGTTTTCAGGTGGAGAGCCTACTCTGAGAGATGATATTCTGCTTCTGATCGAGAGAGCAGCAAGCCATGGTATGTATGTGGCGATAGCAACAAATGGGCTGACTTTCGCTGACCGTGAAAAAGTTCAGACATTCAAGGATGCTGGGGTTTCGTTCGTTCAGATCAGCCTTGACGGTTGCAATCCTGAAACCCATGACTCCTTTAGAGGAGTACCTGGTGCATTCAAACGTACTCTGAAGGCTATCGAGAACTGCGCCAGTGACGACCTTTTTGTGGAGGTGGCAATGACTGCGACTCATCATAACCTGAAAGAGGTTGATACGACCATCTCTCTCGCCAACTCTCTGGGCGCACGTTGGTTCATGGTCTACAACTTCGTTCCAACGGGGCGAGGACAACAAATAGTCGATTCTGATCTCACTCCTTCTGAACGAGAAGAGTTGCTGGGTAACCTTTGGAAACGAATCAGGGCTAAGGA
>CAYPUO010000341.1:0-4352 GCA_964413775.1 uncultured archaeon | reverse complement strand
TGGCACCCTCGATTGGTTGGTCATCCCAGCTCATCACGGTAATCCTCAGAGTGACCAACGGCACCGTGAATGTGTATGAATAGGGTCCAACACTAAAGTCTGCCGCGCTCCTGGACCAATTGCCAAATTCAAGTAACTGACTGTACTGATAAGATGATACGTTTCCGTCATACTTTACGAAGAAGCGATAGTCGTCCTTGGGTAGTCGATAGAACGAAACCTTGCCCGATGCATCGGTTGTCTGTTGGTCGATGTAGGCATCACCATTTGCACTCGGACCGGTGATGTTAGACGCCCTCACTCTTGTCGTTTCGTCAGTTGTCTGAGCCATAGGATTACCCATGAGATCATTCAATGTAACGTCAAACGACCCCATCGGAAGAGTGATCTCAATGGGTGTGACCGAACCAGTGATTGCATGGCTAGAGGTGTTGGACACCCACACATGACTATACGATGTTGTTAACCATGTCTTTGCATCAACCTGTGTGTTAATCTCATACGTACCTCCATTGAGACCCTCAAATGCGACGAGCCCATTGGAATCAGTGAGTCCGGTTCGATTCTTACCCTGCTCATCCAGCCAGAGAACATGTGTTGAAGCATTGTAGAGCGTGACTCTTGCACCAGCAACAACTGTACCGTCAAGGTCAACAACGGTAATGTCGAACTCATACAGGTGCCGCTCAACACTTGATGTAATCACGAAGCCATTCTGGTCTTCGGTAGAAGAGTACGTTGGGACGGCCCAACCATAACCGGTATCACCGGTTGGTGAATAGGGCGATGAGGTCGAAAACTTGCCAACGTCAACAATGCCGATACTGGCATTGGAAACAATATGGTAGAGTGTCATACTAGAGGAAACAGGTCTAAGCGATGCCATGCCGCCTGCTGGGATTTCCAAGGTGCCACCGTTATAGCCACCTATAGTCACCTGTGCATTCTCGGTAGCAACAATCATGAACTTGTATGAGTTGGTACCCCAGAGCTTGTAGGTCGTGCCGTAACGATATCCGGAAACAGAGGGGACCCAGTCGCCACCATCAATAGAACTAGTGGGATTATAGAGACCCTCCACCATCAGCACTGAACCGCTTGGTCCGACGATGTGAAGGATAGCCTCAGGAATAGTGGCACTGGCCGTCCCGCTCGCTATCGTCCTTGAGTCATTTACTGGAATTGATAGAGTGCCTCCGAAAACAAAACCAGACCCGGAATTCCTGTACCAATCAACATTGACAGCGGTAGGGCCTAGATTCGTTACCCGGGTCTTGTCATATGAATTCCCCATATCAATTGTGTAGAATTCCTCACCTGTCAGCGCACCGTTAACTGCTGGATAGAAGCCCCAGATGTCACGTGCATAAGATGCATCGTCGTCGCCACCTCTCGCTGAAACCGGTTTAGTAGAGTTTACGGCCTTAATCTCGGAGTAGACCAGCTGACCCCGAAAGATGTATTCTCCTGCATTCAGGGTAACTGGCCATGTTGATACGGCAGAGTTATTGTAGAAGGTCCATCCTGTATCTGGTGAGCCATCCGAGGACACCACCCAGACCTCAGTGTTGTCTTCTTGAGCCTGTATCCAGTACTTGCCCTCATTTCGCGAAGGAAAGCCTTCTACGCCACCAATAAGGAATTGGGTGCCTGTTCCGGATCCTAGTGCGTCGACTATGGGGAACCAATCATTTATTGCAGAGTTCCACCCTTCATCACCCTGCCCCATATGAACATACAGTGGATAGTTGGAATACACCGCATAGTATCCATTGAATAACGTGTAAGAGTAGCTGCTTGGTTCATAGCGAGCTGCCTGGTTCTGACTCAGAGTACCGTTTGGCACATTCGTCGGATAGACCGAGCCACTCGTACCGGCCCACCGAGCATCAATGTCGCGGGGGTCATTCCAAGTTTGAGTTGAGGAGTCGTACATTTTGATAAGGTAGTTGTTGTTGTCGTAGAACGAAACGAGACTAATGAGTGAGAACGTGTAGCTCTTATATATGAAGGGATAGAAGTCTGGGTAGCTAACTGATCCAACATATGACTTTGTGTAGTAGATGTAGTAGTTGCTATCGGTTGCACCTGAACTGACATTGACCATGAACGATACCCTAGTTGAGAGAATGTATTCACCCGACTGGTCATATGTCGTGTTCCAGATCTGAAAGGGAAGCAGAGTCCAGGTTGGGTTGTTGTAGTATGCCACTCTGATGGAACCTGAATAGCAGTGTCCCTCTTCAAAGGTCAGATAGAGATGAACTGGGGTGAGGACTCTATCTGTGACTCCTGGTTCTGTGAAGTTGAAATAGCGCCGGTAGATAAAGCTGCTATTCCACCAGGTCGCCTGGTCCTGGAAGCCTGCAAGTTCAGCTTCTCCACCGCTGGCCTGAGGACTTGAAGGTGTAGCAGCCACTGGTGATGTACTACTTGCAAGGTTTGTTGTGTTAGCCATTGGCAGGAGTAGGAATATCACAAAGAACGAAAGAAATACAATCATGAAACGACGGTCCATCTAGTCTGCCTCCTTCAAGAGCTGTTCTGCGTTGCTCGGATGGAAGCTCTTCAGAGTCTCCAAGTAATGGATGGCTTGTCGAGATGGAATATCCTCATCATTATAGAGGTCAACCGTCCTCTCAATGAGCCATTCGGGATATACAGTCAGGACTTCAGGGTCGCACTTCAGGAGTATGTGCTCGGTCCCACCTTCATCTGTGATTCGCACTATGATGTTTGCAGATTCCAGACGCTTGAGCTGTTTTGTAAGCTGTGCACTTGTCAATTCCATCTTCTCCTCAAGAAGTTCCCGAACTAAAGGACTCTCTCTCAGAGCACTGATAATGTCATACGCATTAAAGTCAAGGATGTACCTAGATAGCTCTTCTGCTTCAAACCAGAGAGTTTGATTCAAATCACGGCGAAGCCGAGCGACATAGTCGCGGTGGTATCGACGAGTAACTCGCAGGTATTCATCTGATATATCCTTCGGGAACTTGGCGGACCGGACTGCTTTTACCGTATCTCGAGGAATGCTCCTAGTAATGAACACCGCACGAGTGAGGTAGATGACCTCTGATGAGAGACCTTCAACCCAACCAGTAGCCAAGACACCCATCTTGACCAGCGGCCTAAGGACGATATCAATGTCAATCTTCTTTCCAACCTCCTCAAAGATAAGCTGCTCAAGGTCTGTTGCCTGAATGGTCCCGTTCTTCATCAGTGTCTGGAGAATTGCGCGGCGTACAGGGTCATTAACAACTGACGCTTGACGTTGCTCCGGGGTCATCTGCGTATATCGCGAGATCTGCTTGAACATCTTTGGGATTTGCTTAGCATACATGTTTCCCTCTGCGTTGAGGAAAATCTGCGTTGCAATCTCAGGCAATGCATCCTTGTAGGCGTCTGGGTCCTCATCAAGAGAGAGAACGAGAAACACCATGGAGGGCAAGCCCTTAAGATGCATATTCAATCCACCATAGTAGACTGCAAGTCTGAACTCTGGGAAGGAAAGTGATGTGAAGCCCGGCTTTTGTGCTTCCTCAGTTTCACCTAGCGTAGCTATTCCGTAAACACGCATAGAGGTTGTGGGATCTAGTCCGAGTTTGAGACCCTTTGGTGTTTTCGAAGTAACAACCGGTCCAAGTTCATCGTCCCATTTTAGTACTGCGAGCCCTTCAGGCATTTTTCTCACCTAGTCAACTAACAGGGCCTACTTGCTGAGCCTACGCCAACGTAGCAGAAGCTCTCTGCGACCTTGCCTACGGTCCTTTCATCCTGCACGGTCGCCATTCAAGATTCGGTCCCATACTAGAGCGTGTCTGGGCATATTCTTCTAATAAGCTAATTCTGTTCAGACTAAAAGCAATCAGGTGGGTAATGGACTACTTCGGAAGACCGAGGATTGTTACAACCATATTATTGCCAAAACCGCCTATGTTATGAGTCAGGCCTATCTCTGCGTCCGCTATCTGGAGGCCTTCCGGAGCATTTCCAACAAGTTGTTGGTAGATATCATGTATCTGAGCTATTCCTGTGGCTCCCGTCGGATGCCCCCTTGCCTTAAGTCCTCCAGTGGTATTAATGGGCAGATCACCATCAACAGACGTACGACCTTCTTTCACAGCTTTAATCGCCTCACCTCGATCGACCAGCCCAACATCCTCCATGTCAATCAGTTCAAGAATGGAGAATGCATCATGAAGCTCGCAGACATTCACCTGCTCAGGTGTAATCTTGGCCATGTCAAACGCGCGCTGAGCTGCTTCGCTAGTCGCGCTTAGAGAAGTAAGTGAACGTCGATGTTGGACAGCATGATAGTCAGTACTATGACCAATTCCGAGAACCTTCAC
>CAYPUO010000340.1:0-4354 GCA_964413775.1 uncultured archaeon | reverse complement strand
GTGTGGGGGTGTTTGGTGACATTGGGAGCGGCAAGACCACTACAGTTGTTACTGCTCTCCACGAGCTCTCGGGACACTCTGTTCCCTTCCTTGCCCTCTGTCCGACCAAGGATGAAGAGTACCGAAGATACATCCGCCTCCATCCAGACACAAGGACGTTCACACCCGGCGATGAAACGACTGCACCCCTCCGATTCAATCCTCACCAGTTCAGTGAAGGCGTGTTGGTGAATTCTGCAATCAGCAACGTCATGGCCGCATACATTGCAGCATTTCCAAGCCTTGGGATGGTCAAGAACTACCTTGAGGCGGCAATACAGAAGACCTACGAGCGGTTGGGATGGGACCGTGATGCAAACATACGAGGCGAACCACTCCTTCTCTCTGACTTCTTAGAGACCCTCCCTATCCTTGAGGTGAGTGAGATCGACTACAGCGAGGACATGAATCAGGACTTCAGGGGTGCATTGAAGGGGAGGTTCCAGTCACTCCAGAGAGGCCCCCTGAGCAGGGTCTTCAACACGCTCACAGGGATGACGGTGGAGGAGCTGGTGACTAAACCGACTATCATCCTGATGGATGGCCTGTCCAGTGAGGAGAAGGCTCTGCTGACCGCATTTCTCATCATCAATGTGGCCCAGTACTTCGAGTCGCTCAAGAAGCAGCCCTCCTACAGGCCCGGACTGAAGTTCATGGTCGTCATTGAGGAGGCTCACAACCTCTTGGGTGGCGCATCGCGAGTACAGGACATGGATGAGGGACATGCAGCGGTCCTGCATGCCATCAATACCATCCTCACAGCGATGCGGGAGGGAAGGAGTAGCGGGCTTGGGTTCGTGATCATCGACCAGCTCCCAAAGGAACTGCCTGATGCGGCTGTCGCAATACCCCGCACCACCATCGTGCACAACATGAGCTCGATACGGGACAGGGACAAGGTCTGTGACCAGATTAACTGCTCGGAGGCTCAGAAACGGAAGGTCGGTGCGCTCCCTGTCGGGCAGGCCGTAGTGAAACTGCCTGACAGGGCTGAGCCAGTCCGTGTCAACATCACACCCCTCTACAAGGATTTTCCAGGACTCCATGACGTGTTCATAACGAACGCAGACCTGAATGGCCACATGGAGCGAGTGTACCAGCAGCACCCGCGCTTTCGAGAGGGCGTGTGTGCCGCTGAGCTGGAGACCGGACTTGATCCCCGGATATGCGCGCGAGTCTTTCGTCTGGCGAACACCGGTCTATCTCGCAAGGCCATCACAGCTGCCATAGACAAGGCAAAGGCTGGCGACCCCTTGCTCCTCTCCCTCACGGTGTCTGAGTTCGGCAAGCGCGGCGCGCGAGACCCTGGCGGGATACCACTCTACTGTCAGTACTTCACGTGGCTGTTAGAGGCGGCCGGTGTCCTGCCTAGCAGAGAGTCTTTGGTGGGTTTCGATGATGCGGTTATCAGCCAGGTGCAGGGCCGGTTCAATACAGACTGGACTCCCCTAGTAGCCTCAGAGGAGCAGCTAAGGGCAATCACTGCCAGTGCGACTAGCTACCTAAAGGCCGCTCTCAGCACCGATCCCGCTGAGGTCAAACCGGAGGTCAGGGACATCTTCGTGACTGTCATTGAGGAGCGTAATAGGCAACTGGAGGAACAGAGTTGTGAGGCCAAGATGACCGAGGAAGAGAAGGTGGAGAAGGAAGTGAGCGTGGATGGCGCACTCGACCCGGAAGTTGAGGTCTTCGTCCACCAAGTCGTTGAGACCGATGTGTTCGCGAAGATGTACTTCGAGCGCCTCCTGAAGGCCGCGAACGGCGACCTCGCCCCGCTTGTGAACATGATTGCGCATTTCGCTAGGCGGACCGGCGTGCCAGCAGGGGTCCTGCAGGCTCTCGCACGCAGGTATCTGGACATCTCCCGGGCTACCCTTGGTGCTCCCGAGGATGCCGAGCTATGGAAACTGATTGTAGCACAGGTGGACAGGGCACTGACAACGTGAGGGATGGCAATGCCCGAGGGGAACATTGAGAGAGGGTCCGGCAAACGGGAACGCGACGCGGACATTGAGTCGACTGTGGAGCGACCGGATGATGTCATACCAGAGGTACAGGAGGTCAAGCACGAAGAACCTGAGAAGTGGGTACGAGAGGCCGCTGAGGAGCTTGAGGCCAAGGAGAGCAGCGAGGTCGGAGAGCCTGAGGAGTCATCAGACGGTGCCAAGTGGGTCGAACATACCGCACGAGAGGTTGTTGAGAACGAGGGCACATCGTCCGAGGGAAAAGAGCGCGCAGAGAGATGGGCACGAGAAACTGCCGAGGAGGTTGCCGATAACGAGATCGAGGGAGAGGCCGGACCGGAGGCGGCGGAGGTTGACGAGTCATCATCGAGGCCGTGGGAGATACGGTCGGAGGACGAACTGAACGCGTCGCTTGAGCGGCACAGCGACCTGCGAGAAGAGGAGGACTTCGAATCGCTCTATGAGGACGCGGTCGAGTACTGTAGCGCAGAGGATAAAGAGGGTGTCAGGCCTCCAGAACTCGTCAGGGAACTAGAGTATCGTGACCTAAGAGAGTTGTATGAGGGCGCACATCATGCTGTTTCAGAGGACGTGGCAGAAGTTGCAGAAGAGGAGGCTGGAGAGAAGATAGAGGCATCGGGAGAGGCAATAGCAGATACGACCAGCCCCGCGACTGAAGCGGCTGAAGAGAGGACTAGGGAGGTCGGCGTGGAAGCTGGCGACGAGGTTCGCCCGACGGAGGATGCACCCACGGACGAGGTACGCGCGACGGATGATGCAGAGAGCGCCCGTATTGATCCCGAGGTTGACGCCACCAAGGACACGCAACCACTTGAAACGTATCTTCGGGAGGACAATGCGGAGGTTGATGGGCAAACCAGAATGGAAAAGGTAGAAGAAGAATCATCTAGACCATGGGAGGTTCGGTCAGAGGAGGCGCTTGACAGGGCACTTGAGCATCATATCGACTTGAAGGCGAGGAAGGACTATGACGATGTCTACAGTGATGCTGTGGAATACTGTAGAAATGAAGACAAAGAGGGTAAGGAAACACCTGAACTGGTCAAGGAGCTAGAGCATCGAGAACTCAGGAGGGCGTATGAGGCAGTGCATGGTGGTGCACCAGAGGTTTCAATCAATTCCATGCAAGATGTGAACGACCTTGTCGAGAAGTATCCTGATGAACAGGCGAAAAAGGGATTTGATGAAGACTATCGCCGATGTGATGTCCACTTCAAGGTCAAAGACGATCACACTATGATTCGTGATAGACTTGCAGAGAAATATGGCGTGAGTCATAGCTTTGTCAGCAATTCATGGAATGACATAGAACCGCACCTTATCCAGCAACTTCGAGGATACGAGGAAGAGAGAATCGTCAAGGAGTGGGCTGCAGGTAATCCTAAGATTGATGAAAAGACTCTTCGAGAACTCCATCGAACGGAAGCGTCTGCGTCACTGGAGAAGCCCGACAACCCACATGTTGTGCATCAGATTGATGAGCATGTTGTCAGGGAGTCGGCTGAACGACTCAGAAACATCAATGAACAGTCTGCAGAAGATGTGGCTTCTACTATTGAGCGCATGATTCGTCCTCCTCAGGAAGACATCTACAGGATTCAATATGCAGACCTACGGTCCAGTATGGAAAAAAGAGAAGTAAGAGAACTTGAGGATTATCTCCAAAAGAACAGACGAGGAGTTGAAGAGGCCCTTACGATACAGCTAGGCCTTGAGGATAGTCGTATCCGTGTTGCAACTGCTGATGGGCGGCTATACACATGGATTCCGAAGTATCGTCCTGATGAGTTGGTGAGGGCGTATGAGTCGCAGTTCTATTACTTCAAGAACGAAAAGGAGATCCTACGAGTTGCAGATGAACTCCAAAGCCAACTCCATCTAGAAGGAAACCTGCATACTTCCGTCCAGCACCTGAACAGCGTTCTCAGGCAACTCACTGTTGATGACACGGGTAACAGATACATCTCTAGCGAGCACTTGCATCGGGGAGCTCGGCTAGAGGGCAATGCAATGAGGTTCTATCTTGATGCGACGGGCGGGCGGTTGTCAGACCTTGAGGGCCGTGTGACAAAGGTTACAGGAATAAACGGGCAGGCAGGCATAGAGAATCCCAAGTTCCCCGAGGGAAAGGATTTGCAGGTCTTGAAAGCCCGACTTGCTGCAGTCATTGTGAGCGACTGTCACCTAAGAGAGTCAGGTAGGATTACCTACAACGAGGAGCATCCTGAAAGAATCGATATAGTACAGGATACCGTTAGGCAATTAGGTGACATCACCCTTGAAAGATCATTCCGGAAAGGCGTCTATGAAGTGCACACCCCGAACCAGAT
>CAYPUO010000339.1:0-4354 GCA_964413775.1 uncultured archaeon | reverse complement strand
GTGTAGCAATTGTGATGGGCGGGGGTCCAGCAGCTGCACATCTGTCCCTAGTGCAAGATTCATTGGACGCATGGGCACCAAAATGAAACTGACCAATTCTGGGTGTCTATTCACTCCAAATCTGTGAATAATACCTTGATTGCTTTCTGAGTCTTCATTAGTTCAAAGGCCTGTTCCCATTCATCGAGGCGCAGACGGTGTGTAATCAAAGGCTTAACGTTGATCTGACCATAGCCCATCATCCGCATGGTCATCACCCATGTTGAAGGAAGAGTGCCCCATGACCCTGATACCGTCAGCTCCTTCTCTACAACGTGATCAAGATACAGGTCTGTGTTTGTGCCTTGTGTACCAAGGAGAGTTACATGGCCGGTGACCTTGACAAACTCAAGAGCCTGCCTTCGTGCAGCAGCAGACCCTGAGGCTTCTATCACAACATCGGCACCAATCCCATCTGTAATGGATTTTACAGTCTCTACTGCGTTCTTATCGGTGAGGACATCAATTGCCATATCTGCACCAATCTTCTTAGCGATGTCAAACCGCCAGCCATCAGAGGTGACCCCAGTGATTATCACCTTGGCGGCACCCATTGATTTAGCGACCTCCGTAGCGATTAGTCCCATTGTACCTGGGCCTTGCACAAGTACAACATCGCCAGGAGAGATTGGCGTTCGCTCTGCCACGCAACGCACTACACATGCTGCAGGCTCTGCCAAAGCGGCTTCTTCTAATGGGAGGTTCTCAGGAATCTTATGAAGGATGTATTCAGGCACTGCGACATATCTGGCAAACCCTCCATTCGCTGCCGAAACTCCAAGAATCTTTTTGTTTGGTGCGGTACATCGATTGAAATGACCAGTCTTACACTGGTAGCACTGTCCACAGTACTGAGTTGCAGGAGAAGTGACTCTGTCACCCACTTGAGTGTCCGATATAGACTTATCGACTTCTACGACTGTCCCTGCGTACTCATGACCAAGGACGACTGGAGGAGTATAGAATGAGTGGTTCTGCTGGATGTGCAAATCTGTCCCACAGAGACCTGCTGCTGCAACCTGAACAAGCACCTCACCTCTTCCTATGTGAGGGCGCTCTATTTCCTTCAGTTCTATATTTCCAACTCCACGAGCAGTCTTCATTAGGGCCTTCACTGGTCAGACCTCAAGGTGCCCAAGGTATGAATGGTTATAGAATGTTGTGGATGAGCAACTGAGCCTAGATAGAACTGAGAAAGTGGTTGCTCTCTTCACCCTCATCTTCAGGACGGACTCGGAAGCCGCTGCCCTGTTGGTCACGTAGCTGAGAAGCAGTGCGAGCCCCAACAAATCGCTTTCGTGTGTTGGAATTGCGCCCGATCCAGACATAGATGTTCTTGTTGGCATCATCTACGATACAATATACGTTCTCTGAAGAGAGAGACTGGCGACTTACCTGGACTTCCTGACTCGTGCCATCCTCACACATCTCATAAGCTATTGTCATCGGAGACAAAGACCCCTGCTCGTGCCTAGAAGTATTCGTTACAGAACCTCATTAATTCTTCTTCTCTAAATATATGTATACTGCGCAGGTATTATCCAAGTATCTTCACACATCTTCGAATCGTGCATGAACCGTTGCACCACAGTAATTGCATTTAGCCTCTAGTGGACCTACCCAGTCGATTCCCTCCTGGGATAGAGCTGCACCGCACTCCGGGCACTTATCGGGGAGCCGTACCGTCTTAATCTCAGACCCATCAGAACGGGTTCGTCCTTGGTGTGACTGAGGAATTACAAATGAAGGCGCTTCAGCGATCCAGCCGCTGCTTATCCTCTCGCCAGTTCTGCATACCTTAGTAATCACAACAACAAAGATCACCAAGAAGACTATGACTGGTATTATGATGAATAGCCAGAAAACTCCGAAGAACATATCCATCTGCATCTTTTGGTTCCTCATTTGCCACTAAGTGGTGTACGACCAGCACATGAAGGGCTTATTATCTTTGCCCGCCGGCTTGTCAAGTCATGGTTCGGAACAGATTTAAACAGAGTAGATTATCTGCTTGCCCGTACTTCCAAACGGAGGAAAACAAGATGCAGATACCCTCATTCCTTCTAAAGAAATTATACGTGAAGGGAAGCCTGGAGAACGTCGATGACGGATTCCAGTTTAAGATCAAGAACTCGTTATCGCCGGGAACAGCAGTTGGTATGGACCCGTTCAAGATTGATGGGAATGAATACCCCCTTGATACAACGACCATTAGTTCAGAAGGCGAGTCCATGAGTGCCGCCGAGCTAGCAACTGGTCAGACATTCGCCATCAAGGTGGGAGTTGATATCCTGATCCATATCAAAGGTGACCCTCTACCTGAAGGAGAGCATAAAGTCGAGATTGGGCTAACTACCAAAGAAGTCGGAAAACTCGCCTTTGATGTTTCTGACAGCATCTAGTTTGCAAGAAAGAGATGCAAAGGGCTGGCGACCCTTTGCATGCAATATATTTAGGCGCTAGCCTTTCTTCACTTTCACAAACACGCCAACAACGACAACTACTGCCACAATACCAATGATTGCTGCAGCAAGCAACATATCTCCTCCGAATGGCGGCGGGCCTGATGAAGTCCCCGTCGTTGGAGTGGAGGTTGTTGTTGTGGTGGAGGTGGTGGAACCTGCTGTTGTCCAGACATATCTGACAGAACTCCACACGCCATTCTCATCTTCTGCAAAGATATCTAATGTGTGGAGTCCAGGAGCACTAGGAAGCCCCGTAACCTCAGTTGTGTTTGCAGTTCCATCCCATGAGAAGTACTTGGTAACAGGCACCTTGCTGAAATACACTGGAGGCACTACGCCCGCCATCTTCGTACTAGTGTTCGCAATCTCCCTAGCAACGATTTCGATGGGCCCTTTGTGCGGGATATCGTACTCTGCGTACTGCGAGCCGTCAGGCTCAATTGTCGAGATATTAACAGCATGGGCACTCACCAATGTTGACTCATAGCAATTGATGGGAGCTCCCCAAGAACTCTCGTAGGAAGGCGCTCCAAGGCCTCCAGATATGACATGTGTAACGCCATTCACCGTCAGCCTGTCATATGCATGATCATGGCCCGCGCCAAAGAGTGTGACATTATCTGCCTCAAATAGTGCCTGCAGAGCATCGCGATTCGTCTTATTGATGTCGAGCGAGCTGCCAATATGGGTAGTCGGGAAGAGCGGGCGATGAGCAAATACAAACTTCATGCTATTCGTGGTATTTGCCAAGTCCTGTACAAGCCAGTCCCACTGAGCGCCGGTGATTTGGCCTTCGTGTCCATATACTTCGGAGTCGAGTATCGTGAAATGGACTCCCGCGTAGTTGAGTGAGAAGTAGGTATTGCCTTCACCAATGTTGTAGAATGCATCTAGAAAGTACTGCGGTTGATAAGAACCCGAGGAGGCACCTGTATCATGGTTGCCAATCACCCCGATGACAGGAGCATAGTGTCCAATGCGGTCCGTGATGTTGGTGAGTAGACTCCAAGCATACAGGTTGTCAGCATTGTTCGTTCCCACATTAAAAACATAGTCGCCAGTAAGGACCACAATGTTAGGCTCCTCAGCAATAATCTGGTCGGCAATCTCAGAGAACACAGCCGGTAGGTTCGGCGCACTATCGGTATCAGGACGATTGTCGCCTGCAAATATCAGCTTAAACTGAGCGCCATCGGCAGGAGCAGTAAGGAAGTGATAGACATCACTCTGGACACCGGACGACTCCACCTTGTAGTAGTATTTCGTTCCTATGTCCAAAGAATCCAGTTTAACATAATGATTAGTAACGAGCGTTGAGTTGCTCTTCGTTTCAAGGACACTAGAGTTCTTGCCAAAATGGACGGTCGAGTTCTCCGCCGAACTTGTCCTCCAGAAGAGTGTTGCAGAGCTATTTGTTACAATGTTCACGGTTGGCCCACGCACAAATGGAGACGTGTCCGACAGCGTGTATTCAGGTGTTGCCGTCTTTCCCAGCCCAAAGGCAAATGAAAAGAAAGGGACTGTCAGAAGAAATGTAACCAAGACAAATGATAGCAGTCTACGCATGAAGAAGACCTCTAGCCATGTGCAACATCGTCCCTCTTAAACAATAGGTTGGAAATGAGAGATACCCACAATAGTTTTGTACGCTCGTAGCTCGTGTAGTAGCGGTGGTTGATGTGTACGTTAAGATTAGGAGAGACGGCGCCATCGGACTGGGCCGAGCTACTGAAGGGTCCGCAGAGATAACAATTGGCTATGGTGAAGCCCATATGATCGCTTCGGCACTTGACAATTTGGCTCAGACAGCGAGAAGCTACAAGCAGACCTACAAGAAGACAACCAACACA
>CAYPUO010000338.1:0-4377 GCA_964413775.1 uncultured archaeon | reverse complement strand
GTGTTATGTTGGTGGTTCTGAATAACGTTTCGTTAGACCAGTCGCCCAATTCGCTGTCATAGATTTGCGTTGTTATGCTCTTTGCATAGTTAAATGCCTGAAAGTCTATTTCCCACCATCCTAGGCGAGTTAGTAAGCTCGTGGGTATTGTAATCAGTCCAGAGTCCACAGTACAGGCACTACTCACGTCATTTGTGAACGGGTCGAATATGGTAGCATTCTCCCAATCAGAAGGGATGTTTATGAAGACTGAGAAGTTCTCGTATGTCGCAGTCAGGTCGCTTCCTATATAGGTGAATGTAGATAGGTCCGCACTGTGGCTTGTATCAACAGAATATGCAACCCCCTTTTCAGTAGGATGTGTTGTTTCAGACGAGTTAGAGAAGTAGTGCGAGAGTAGCCAGGCCTCATAGTCAAATGAAACGCTGACGTTTGCGCTAATGCTGACACTGATTGTGCTTGTATTCCAGTAGTTGTAGTTGATTGATGCAGATCCATTGCTGCCCACAGATGTGATTGGCGTAGAGAACGAACCTGCATGGAAGGACAGCTCCACCTCGTCAAATGATGGAGGTGATACTCCAACGAGTGAAACATCGTCCAGTTGCACTTCGAATGTCCTAGCCAGAGCGCCATCTATGTTTCCATCATTATCGTAGTCGGCTCCCGGATTTAGAACAAAACTATCGCCGTTGGTGGCATAGATGTAGAGGCCTAGGCTGAATACAAATGTTGATGGTGCATCCGTAATATTGGCAAACTCCACATCATACCATGTGTCCCTCGCAGACGTATTAGTCATTAGGTTGAGAATGATGTAGGAATCGATATACGTACTGTTTTCTATGAAGGCGACAAGAAATGCATACCCGGGAACCGCCCCTATTTTGTCAATTATCCCGCTTACATAGTCATATCTGAATCTAAGTGTCATATTGTCCGAATATGGTGTATTCTGAATTGTCTGATTCCATAAAACATATGTTTCGTCATAGTGTGTGTAGGTGATACTTGGCTTATCCTGCTCTTCTCCTTGGCTTTCAACTGTAACGTACCTGCTGCTATTTTCATACGATGTGTAGAGGTTCTGTAGGCCTCCGCTGGAATCATACCAGTCGACGCCCCATCCGGTGGGACGTGCAGTACCAGCATCAGGATACGTGTTTGTCCCTCCTGTCCCTTCATCAAACGTGCCATTCTCTGCGAACTCTCTCTTGAAATCCCAAAGCTGTGTCTTTGCATTACTTGCAACCCAATTGCTTGCGTTGTCGATTGGAAGGTCTGCGGTTGCATTCTTACCCGTGTCGGTTCTTCCGTTGATCACTCCTGTATCATAATAGCCCGATTGCTCAACAAGAGCCGGGTCCAGCACTCCTGCTGTGCTTGCTGATACTGAAAACTTGTTTTGGAGATTCAGAGCCGAATCAGAGGTGCCATCAAGCCCCTCATTTGTCTCAATGCTGTCGACTCCATTTATGTTCGAGTTTCCCCTGTTACTGATGGTCGTCCTAGGTGCTAAGGCAAGGCACATTGAGGCGACGAATATCATGGCTATAGTGATGGCTACCTTGGATGACATCAACTTGCTGTCCTCTATCGAGTTCTCGGAGCAGAATGGTGGGCGCTTCTTACATTAAGTAACCCTAATCTCTTGATTGCATACATTGCAGAGAGTTATTACTGTTGTTTGTCTGAGCTGCCCACAATGAGTTGGCCTACTTGGTATCGTACCAATTGTACCGATGCACTACGATCTCATCCTCGCCTTTCTCCTTGCAAGTGCTCCTCTTCCAGTTGTTGGTCTTCGCATTGCTGCTTGTGGTGCAACGCGAATGAACCGAAGAGACGGATAAGACTCGTTTCTGTAATGGTAAGATTTCTTAGCGGGATAGGCACCATTACATTATTCCCTATGAAGGAGGATACAAGTTGACCTGTTATTTTCGATACATGCAAGATGTCTTCGATGACATTGGAATTGAGGTCACGAAAGAGAACAAGAAGGCAGTCGATCAGGTGATTCACCAGATGCTCGGTGTTGCATACAAGGACTGTCCGAGTGCATGGCGTGCTATCAAGGCCAGAAGGGTCGATGATGATAAGGCATTCATGCTTGAATTGAGGTCGGCACTTGTTGATGCTGGACTGCTCATATAGTCCGCAACACTAGATGTACTTCCTATGTTACCTTAGCCAACTGACAGCATAGTTAACTAGTTCTCTTGCTGAGAGCAGTCGGCTCTCGGCCTCACCGATAAATTTGGGCTTATACTGTATTGACTGCTCGTACGCTTCTCCAATCTCGGGGAAGTCGTCGGAGTCGTGGTCAATCTCCTCCCATGTCTTCCATACGCGTTTGCCATTCTCAAGCACAGCTGCGGCTCTGCCAATTCTAGGCATGTTTGGTACGTCTGCCTTGTACTCGGCATAGTGAAGGACTGTGTCGTTCAGATGGCCCACACCAATTAAGAGTACTTTACCATCTAGCGAGTATATCCTCTCCAAAGGGCTGTCCTGACAGAATGGGGCGTCTAGTCTTTGTCCCTCTGTCACTGTCCTTGCATGTTTTCCCCAAGCAGTAAATGATGCCTGTGGATGGCTGCTCCGAAGCGCTCCTGGATACGATCGAAACGCTTCGGGAATTCTGCCCAATCTAGATGTCGGAGTGGACTCAGGTCGGAACAGTGGAATTTCATCGCGGATTATCTGCCACCACCGTTCGGGAACAGGTGGATATTTCCATAGGCTCGGCTCTCCGCCACTAAGGTTCGTATGAGCGGGCATGATGAGTGTCCCTTGCTCAGTTAGGAGCTCCATCAGTGCGTCAATGACTGCCACTTCGCCTCCAACAATCCAGCCAATCTTGCTCATCGCAAAGTGGGCGATAACAATATCTCCGGTTCGGAGGCCCAGTCCTCCAAGGTCATGGATAATCTGCGACTTTGTGACTGGCATCTTGGTATGATCAACAACCAGCTTTTCCTTTTCCCACGCTTCCATGATATGAACAACCAATCTAAGATGCCATGGTCCTTGGCGAATGTCCCTTTTGAATTGTAGTGTGTATGATGTTGACATTCGCTATTGTGAAAAGAAGAAGAGGGGCGGACCCCTCTTATTTTAGAACCCGCACTACTTCATGGGGTCTGATACTATCTTATTTGACCACTTCTGAGCAGCGATTGCGTCCTTATAGGTGGCTGCAGGCTTTTCTTTACCAAGACAGGCCTGGACAAAGTTAGCGATTAGCTGCCTGTGTCCCCAGATACGTGGACCCTTGCCCTCTACCTGCCAGTTCTGGTCGTCACCGTTCTTGCCGAATAGGGTTACGTCAAAGACCTCTCGATTCTTACTTGGTATCCAATCGACAAGGATGTTCTTTCCGTTATTTCCGAAGATTTCAAACCTGCTTAGGTCAAGACCCTTTGCCACAGTTGAACCGAGCATCATGGTGCCAACAATGCCATTTTCGAACTTCACTATTCCTACAGTCTGGTAGCCCTTGAAATCATCAATGCCTTCTATTGGCATATAGTTTGGAGTCCAGTCAGCATTTACAATAGGGCTCTCAAAGAACCACTGAAGCATATCGAGACTCCATACTGATAGGGTATAGTCTGGGTATCCTCCAGCTTTTTCAATGTTCCAAGCCCAGCCGCTTAGGGGCCACTGGCTTGCCAGATCCTCTGCAGCAATGAACTCCCTAAATGTGATTGCGATGGGCTTTCCAATCGCGCCACTATCAACTAGTTCTCTTGCCTTTAGATAGCCTGGAGATTTTCTGAAGTTCAGGATTGGCATGAGGACCACCCCCTTCTTCTCTGCAATCTTACCCAGTTCCTCGGCATCGCTGAGCTTCGGTGCTATGGGCATTTCCAGATACACATGCTTGCCAGCCTCAAGTGCCTGCTTACCCAGTGGATAGTGGAATGGTGTGGGGACTGCAACACACACTGCATCAACGTCTGGGTCGTTGCAGACATCATTCCAATCATAGTATATCTTGAGCTCTTCGCCCTTCCCTGCTAGATGTGCCTTCAATTCCGTTGCATATTTCTCACTGTCTCTGCCCTTCCTGGCCAAGAGACCATACAGCTTAGAGTCCGGTACTTTACGGAACGAAGGAACATGAGCAGCTCCTCCAACAAAGCCTACCCCAGCACATACTACCTTGAGTTTATCAGTCATTTCTTATTGTCTCCTGTATTCCGAACCAAAATCAGATCGGTACATACTTGCTAGATGATGCACATAATAGTGTGTCAAATCTTGTTAATGCATCTTTCTGATTTTCTGAGTACTGTAGGAACAACGTCTACCCTTTAAACCGTTCCCCGAAACCTGGACAGACCCGGACATCAACGTCTGGATATGCTG
>CAYPUO010000337.1:0-4383 GCA_964413775.1 uncultured archaeon | reverse complement strand
TATGGGCTCTGTGTGAAAAGTGGTATCTCGGTCCATTCGCAGACCATCTGACTGCTCAGATACCAATAGTTTCAGATCCCGACTGTACAACATGACCATAGAGCCCATCATGAATGAGCACTCACCGACTTTCTACACAGGGCCAGCCGTATGAGAATATTTTTAAGACCGTCCCCAAGGCAGTGGTCTAGGATGGACGCGATGTGTTCAGCTTCTATTCGCATACGGGAATCCGTCCTGAGGAGTCAGGGCTCGTAAAACGAAATTCTGAGGTTGTCAGATTTTGACAGAAGCAACTGAAGCGACAGTAGAAAACCTCGAGTTCCTCCGCAATAAGCTAAGAGAACTCAAGACTCAAGCAAGAAGTGACTTGGACGTATTGAGAAAAGACCGCGATCAAATGCGGGAATACAAGAGGATTAGGGATGATCACAACAAAGAGGTCCGCGCTCTCATTGAATCAGTTAAAGCCGAGAGAGAGGCTCGCGACGCCATCAACAAGGAAATCACTGAAGCTAAGGAACGGCGTAGTGCAATCCACGCGCAGCTAAAGAGTGTATATGATGAGATTCGTGAACTGAGAGGCAGTGTTGTTGGGAGTCCCTCAAACGACCAGAGAAGAATGCTGAGAAGGGTCGAGGAACTGGAATGGAAGCAACAGACTGAGCAGCTAACGCGAGATGAAGAACAAAGCATTGTTGACGAGATTGCCAAGATTGAAGAGAAACTCGTGAAGATCGGGCAGGAAAAGGAAAAGTCAGATCGAATTGTTGAACTCAGGAGAATGGCCAGAAAACTGAAATCGGAAGCAACAGAAGTCCATCAGAAAGTCCTAGATTTGTCGGAGCAATCACAAGTACATCATCAGGAAGTTGTGAGAATCCGGCCACAACTTGAGGAATACAAGAAAAGCGCAGATACAGCTCATCAGAATTTCGTTGAATGGCTCAAGAAGGTCAAAGAGGGCGAAGCCACTCTAAAGAACATTCGCACTCAGATCGATGATATTCAAGGGAAGATAAGAAAGCACATGTCTGAAAACAAGGACTTTGAGCGTACTGAAAAGCGGCATAAACAAAGAGAACAGGAACAAGAGCGCGCAGATGCCGCTGTGGACAAACTGAAATCAGGTAAACGTTTGACCTTTGATGAATTCATCCTTGCAAGAAGGACTATTTCTGATGACGAGAGAGAGGAGAAACGGAAGCCGCAGAGAAGCAATTCGGATTCCGAAGAAACTGAAGTGACCGAAGCTACTGATGAAGAAGAAACATCGTCAGGCGATGTTCATAATTCCTCTGAGGAGTAGCTCATAGCAGAAGCGAGCAGAGAAGCTAAGAAGTGCTCCTATCGTCACCGGTTAGCAGGAGGAGTAGGATGAGTAGCTCAAACCGAAGACCAGTCAGTCAACGTGCTTCATCAACAGTGTTCTATGGTCTAGCGGTTGGGTCCGGCGTGTTTCGGACATTCTCTGTTGGTTTTGACGTGGTTGCTCTCAACACAGTAGCAAACCAACCAATAGTCTATGGGTTTCTTTCCCAATGGACTAGCTTCGTTGTGACCTTGGCCTGCGTTGCTGTTCTGAGCCTGAGGATAGGAAGAGGTGAGAAGAAAATACCGCTGGGCTATAGGCTTGATCCAGATTTCGGAAGGCTCCGCCTTCTGCCAAGGAAACCCATGATGTACCTAGCCGCTGCTGGTGTTTTTGCAGGGATTTCCACATTCTACTACTACACAATTGTTGGGAGCTCCGATGCGTCTGCAATGCTACCCTATGGTCAGCTCGTGATAGTCTATCTTCTGCTGGGTGACCTGTGGTCAGATAAGGACACCCCGACGATAGTCGAGCTTCAGTGTATCACGTCGATTTTGATAGGAGTTCTCCTCGTTGGTGTAGCCCCAAGCGGATTTGACCTCCCTACGCTCCTTATTGTCCTGATTCCAATGAATGTTTCATCGGCATTCGTCACATACTTTCAGAGAGTGACAAAACGGTTCGAGATTAGCCCTGGCCTGAGGGTGGATTCTCTAAATATGCGGCTATGGATGCTCTTGGTCCTTAACTGTGTAATGAGCGTACTAATGATTCCATTGCTCACATCGCAGTCGGTTCAAGCCATGTCATTCTACGTGCAGCCATACCTTGTCTATATGGTAGGCTCATCGCTAGCATCATTTCTTACGCTCGTGTTCTATGTAAGGGCTCTCGGAAGAGGATCCATGTCCATTGTAAACGCGCTTTCTGCCATCTCAGTAGTCTTGGGAATACCACTGACACTTGGAGGGAACCTCGTAGCTCCTGGAGCATTTGGGGTAATCAGTGCGGATAGTTTTATCTGGACGCTGAAGATCTTTGGAATATCGCTCGTGATGGTCGGCATACTGTCCCTACAAGCAACCGAGGTGCGGTCACTCGTTCTGATCTCAGTGAAGCAGCTAACTGGCGACATTCTCCCAGCGCTATTCGAGATAAAGGGAGTACAGAGTGCAGCGGCACTTGCAGGAAGTCATGACTATCTGCTTTATATAAAAAGCAGGAGCTTGGGAAAGACAAGAGCGAACATCCTAGAGAAAATACAGGCAATTCCCGAGGTAAAAGAAATTGAAACACTGGTGGTCCTGAGTGACTATAGATAGGAGAGGTGACTTGAGATTTCAGAACGAGTAATGGCATATGTCTTGATGACAATACAATTGGGGCATACAGATGAGGTGCTAAGAGAACTCCGAGAAATAGACGAGGCAATCAGAATTGCAGTCACAACCGGTGAATATGATGTCGTAATGTTGGTCGATGTTGATAGCCTCGAAGCGCTCTATGAAATTACTGTGAACAGAATCCACAAGATTCCCGGAATTGAAGAGACAACCACCGCCGTTGTTGAAAAGATGATTTCTGTCTGACATAAAAGACACACATCTTTCGAGTGCATTTTATAAGCGTAAGACGTCTCATAAGTGAGCCGCCGAACAAATGTCCTGATGAAATTGTCAGAAAGAAGGTGGTTAAATTGGCGGACACAGAGGTATTGGATGACATAAAGATATACCAATTGACCAAGAATTTTGATGAGATTATAGCCGTAAATGACATGAAGTTGGAGATCCCTGAAGGTTGCATCTTCGGTCTCCTGGGACCTAATGGTGCCGGAAAGAGTACAACAACGCGCTTACTGAGCACACTGCTAAGACCGTCAAAGGGCACTGCAGTTGTTGCTGGACATGATATCTTGAAAGAGCCGGTAAAGATACGCCAGATCACTGGAGTCCTACCCGAAGAATCCAACCACACCTTATACCAATCCATGTCAGCATATGACAATCTTGTTTACTTCGCGCGTCTCTACGGAGTGGATGAAGAAACCATTGAAACGAAGGTTAAAGAACTATTAGAGTTCATGGAACTGTGGGATAGAAAGGATGACAAAGCTGGGGAGCTGAGTACCGGAAACCGTCAGCGTCTAGCTCTCTGTCGAGCACTACTGCACGGCCCCACAATACTTCTGCTGGACGAGCCAACAAGCGCACTCGATCCAGTCGCATCAAAGAGGGTGAGGGAGCTAATCTTACACCTCTCACAGCAGTACAAGCAAACCGTACTAATAAACTCGCATAACCTGCCTGAAGTGCAGAGGATGTGCGACAGAATCGCCATAATTGACAAGGGAAAGATCCTCTTAACAGGAAAGACAGAGGAACTGCGCCATAAACTCAGAGCTCAACAGAAATACAGAATCCTCATCCAAGGGGATATCGCGACTGCACAAAGCATTGTTGAGAAGCAGTCCTGTGTAGAATCTTCAGAGGCTGAAGTTGATACCATCACAGCGGAGATTCAGGATCCTTTCCAGAACAATGTGAAGGTTCTGAAGGCTCTGATCGATGGGGGAGTGAATGTTGTTGAAATATCAGAGGAGGATGCCACGTTAGAAGACCTCTATCTCCAGGTGATAAAGGGAGGTGCTGCCTAATGAATAAGCCCATGATAGTTGCTAGGTGGGACATAAGGAATGCATTGACTCTTAAATTCGTGAAATCTGGGCTAATCATTGGAGGGGCTTTTGGACCTGCACTAGCCATACTTATGACTGGAGGGTTTGCTCTGCTCATGCCACCTGATATCTTTGCTGTGTCAATTGGGTACATACTACCGTATATTGGATCCTTCTTAGCTATCTTTGCGATTATTCCAACGACCATGATAGCAGCAAACGCCTTGGTAGGAGAAAGAGAACAGAATACACTGGAGCCTCTTCTTTGCACACCTCTGACCGATAAGGAGCTGCTATTGGGTAAAACTCTTGCGTCGGCAATACCAAGTCTAGTCCTTCTGGTGGCTGGTGTTCTTGCAACACTGATAGGAACGAACATAATATTCCTTGC
>CAYPUO010000336.1:0-4395 GCA_964413775.1 uncultured archaeon | reverse complement strand
GAGCTGAGCAATCTCTTCTGCGGCCTGCTGCAGAAGAGGATATATTGCTATTGAACACAAGCTATCCATTGAGATGTATGTATATGAGGGGCATTATGGCACACATTGTGCCATTGGATTATCCTCAGAGCGAGGGACACCAAGGTGCGAATACCTGAAACTCTGAAGATGCGACGGACCATGGACTCTATACTCTGTGTTGAATATGGGATTGGCGTGGATGGGATTGATGTGATTGCATAACCAAGTGATACTAGAAATCTATATTGCTAACATTATTGGCATAAAAATGGTGGGAGGTTCAGTCTATGGAATTTGGTATGATGAACTATGACCGCAGGAGTGCTTCTGACTCCTATCTAACATTGAACCTTACTGGACCTGAATGGGATTATGAAACAGAACGATACTTGTGGGAAGTAACGCTCATCGAGTTTTCCAAAGATCCAGTGCATGATCCCAGAACGCGAAAGGAAATAGAAGCCTACTTAGATAATATTGAACTTCGTAATCAGTCTGAGAAGTACCATATTAGAAAACAGTACAAAACACTCAAAGCCGCACAAAAAGCGTTTACAAAATTACTTCAAAAACACTTCGCGCATTGGTTCACAAATGACATGAATGATTTGAGTGAGTTGATAAATCATTGACTTGAAGTTAGGGACTCTAGCTAATCACCGGAACTCACATCTGTGATTCGTCAAGAACTGATGGAAACTCAAAAGATCGAATCGTGAAGATTAGGGGTTGTCTATCCTTCTTCAGAGTACCCCATGAGGTCACTGCCAAAAAGCATGAGGATTTCAGGAGGCACTATCGCTGGTTTCTTTGGAGGTTTCTGAATTGAATTTTAGAAAGTCAGGAGCATCACCTCTAAGTATCATTACTGTGGGTGAATCTTCAGTGAGTATGCGGGATAAAAGCGAATTCCAGTTAATAATTGGCTTGAATTCGACTATGCCATCTGAGTTCAAGGTTACTTCAATCGAATTCGTGTAGTTCTCACGGACTTGAGAGAGCCCTATTCTGAACCCCATATCGATACTGATAGCGCCGAAGATGACTAATATGACGAGGAGAAAAGCAAGGTAGAGTATCGCTTCGAAAGCACCGATAAGTCCCGAATCTGCCATATACTTTATGATGCCATAAAAGACACCAACAAGCCCCATCGTATATGCCACCCCGAATGTCGATAGGAATTTCAGCTGGGCTACTTCTCCCATTCGATATCCTGCAGATGGTCTTTGACCGGGTTTCCATACCTTCTCATCATCGTCAAGTTTCTTTCTTATCTCTGGCCATGTACTTCGGGGTTTCCTATTCAGTTTCTTGGGAAACCTGAACAAGGAGTTAAAGGTCTGTCTGATTATCAAATAGAATCCAACTAGAGCCGCTAAATAGAGAATCAGATTGATTGCTGTAGGCAAATAGAATGCTATAGCAAGCATAATGATTGAAAATGGTATGCCATAGAATGCAACTATCCATTGGAGCCCAATAGAGAATAAGCGAATATCTATCGCTTCTTCTGCCTCACCGTATCTGTATAGTCCATAGAGCAGAGGCGTCGAATAGGCACCAATCAAAGTCAAAGGGACCCCGATGCCGATTTGTAGTAGACTCAACACCAAAGAAGCAGCAGCAAGAGTGACTCCTATTAGTGCAAAGGGAATGTAGACTTTCACATCATAGCGTTTCAGCCTTCGGGGGTCTGTTGCTGCACTGAGAAGCTTGCGGAATATCCACATAGGATCCTCCATGCTTAGTCGTCTAGCAATTCTTTTTGCTGTTCTTTTTCCTCGATAGCCCGAAAAGTCGTAATAGTGTTTCTTCTTTCCATCTCCAAGAATGAAACGAATGCCCCTGTGCACCCACGAATACATCATATAGCCCCGAAATTCAACAGACTCTAATCTTGGTTCCAATACAACATCCCACATACCAAGATGCTCTACTAATATCGCCTTAATTGTCCTGATTGGAAGTTCCGTTTCGAACTCGGGGAAGATTGCCAAAGCGTACTCTCTCCAACCAAATTGTGTTCAGAAACAATATAATGCCTTATACTTGTTTCGTGGCCTGGTTTCTTAGACCTGGAAACAATCAGTATTCTCAGCTTGAATAGGACTGGTAGGCGAGGCCGGCGATAGCTTCTTAGTTGTGGGCTCCTTAGGCTACAATGATAGCAGCCTAACAAGTTCTGATGATAGAGGTTCAGGATTGCTCTCTAATATAAGATAGTTCAACCACTTCCTGCTCTTTACCTCATTCTCAATTAAAGGCAGAATAGTCCCTCTTTTGGATAGTCTATTGAATACTACTAGAACTCCTTTTGAAGATGGGTAGTTGGAGTGGATTGTGTCAAATGTTGCGAGTTCTTTTTTCACTTCCTTGGTCCCATTTGTAATGTAGGTTTTAATCTGAACAATGCCTACAATACTGTGTCTTTTGTAAATCAGTATATCAGGAACATATCGTTTCCCTTCTATTCTGATGCCAAGGCTTTGTCCTATCTCCATATTGTCGGAAGAAAAGACAAATGTGTCATCGGTGTATTCACTTCTGGTAAAGAGCTCGCCCATCGAATGGTACAGCACTCTGAATACTAGAAATTCCGCCAAGCCTGTGAATCCGTTTGAGTTTCCTCTATACAGCTTCGACGATTCGAAGAGCTGGCCATATGTGCTCTTGATATCAGAACAGGATAGTGTAGCAATATTCTTCTGAATATATTCATCTAAATCCTGTAAGAATGATTTGATAATTGAGGACAGATTGATCATAGCTTAACACACGACAAGAAGGCCGATTCATGCTCATGAATTCTTTGACATACTTAGCGAGGACAAATGCTGACTCATGAGAAGGCAAAAGGAAAGGCTGCTCAACTGTGCGAGGGGCGTAGGTTTTCAATGACAACAGTATGATTGCGCAGCCCGGTTTCAAACCTGCATTTCCTGTTCTATGACAGGACAAGCAATAGTGCACAATCCTGAGGACTATTGACTATATATTTCATACTCACTATGAATCCAGATTGGTATATCTAGTGAAACAATATCATGTGGATGAAGAAGAAGTTTTCTTATCGGTTTCTCCAGTTCATCGAATAGTTTCCGATCTCTTTCGTATTTCCAATCCCACCTCCAATAATCTACTATTCTCTTTGGAAGCTCAAAACGGCCGTTTTTAATTGTTTTTCTTGAGATATTCAAGTCATGAGGCGAACAAGGTTCCAAGGCATGGAGAAGAAGCATGAGTTAGAGATAAACGGAAATATTCTATGTAAGACCATGCTGAAAATCAATGTGCGCATGGAAATTAGAACCAGTTACGGATTTTATCAAGTGGGCACTTCGCAAAGATTCCTTATTCGAAAATGATGAAAGGCGATACTCACCACAAGATAGGCCATCATATGCGCGCTCCAATATTCTGGTAAGAGAGGTTGACCAAATCAAGCCAGCCTGCCTTGAGGCCAAATATGGAGTAGCTGCGATTCCTCTGATAGACCCAGCTAATATCATGGAAGCATTGCACTTTATTGGACTGTTTGTCAGAGAAGAGACAGGGAAAGTCTGCAGGGAGAAAGACAAAGCTGCATTGGTCAGTTGTTTTTCCTCGCCGGAAGTTACGAAAAGTTTCCTTCAAAGTGTTCGTTATATCATAAGAAACACACTGCTTGATGAGTACCCCGGTCTTCTGCGCAATGGGCAGCCTCCAGCTGATGAAATCTGTGGGCTTTTAGAGTGCTGGTGGAAGCGGAGATTCCCCTTAACAAGTGACAACGGAGCGGAAACGATGCGTAGAATTCTACAGCAGAATGGACTAGAAATAAGAATAACTAATGAGATTGTTGGTTCGAGTGACAACGCTGACTCGTGGTTTAGTCGCCTGCTCAAGTACGCACTTCAACACAACTTGAGAGGTGTCTTGGTGAAGACCCTGAATTCAATTGTGAGGGGACTGTGCCTGAGCCATGACGATGAATTGTTCCTCAAACAGAAGCGGATCAGATGTGCATTAACAAACGAAAGAATAGGTTTTAATGAAGACGGTGGGGATTTCGTTCTCCTGAATTGATTCTTTTCGATGCCCAATGAGTAAGGATTGACTGTTTTTTATATCGAAGATGAGAGCTGAAAATTGTATATCCATTCTAAGACTATATGCACGCAAGAATCATATGGGCTCCAAATCACATTTCAGGGTTGAGGGCTCTACTTTGGTTTTTCCAGAATGGACTGAAATGCAAACTGCCGATCAAGATGCAATTCAGTATTTGCGCTTGAACGAATTACGCGATAATATCAATCGGCATCTATTTCCATATCTAACAACTGTTACCCCATACTTTCGTATCGTATCTTGGTTGACATGGATTTATAC
>CAYPUO010000335.1:0-4405 GCA_964413775.1 uncultured archaeon | reverse complement strand
TTTCTAAACGCGCAGCTTATCCCCGTGGAAGCTCTTGGTATGATTCTTGCTATGGGAATCTTCTACGGCGGGATAGGGCAGGTCATTGCAGGCATCTGGGAATGGACGAACGGAAACACATTTGGAGCCACTGCGTTCAGCTCATACGGCCTGTTCTGGCTGACCTTTGTCTTCATTAACTTCTTCCCAGCTATGGGGCTTGTAGCTCCGATTACTGATGCTGCTGTGGCATCACTAGTCTTGGTGCCATACCTCTTCATGTGGGGCCTGTTCACCTTCTGGATGTTTCTCAGTACATTGAAGCTCAATAGGGCACTACAAGTTGTCTTTCTAACGCTTACAATCTTGTTTTGGCTTCTGGCCATCGG
The DNA here is from genome assembly GCA_964413775.1 of uncultured archaeon. Classification (GTDB taxonomy): domain Archaea; phylum Asgardarchaeota; class Thorarchaeia; order Thorarchaeales; family Thorarchaeaceae; genus MP5-2226. The sequence continues at coordinate 4,037 of CAYPUO010000335.1, read as the reverse complement.
TCATCTTGGCTTTCCCATTTTGAACGTGATTGCAGGTTACGAAGGCATATTGTGTGGTTTCAGTGCAATTTACCTCGCTATGGCTGAAGTAATGAACGAGACCTATGGTCGAGTAGTCCTGCCGATCGGGCCTATGGCCAATTAGATCCTATCTAACACCTCTATAGATGGCCGCTGCGGCGGCCATTATCTTCTTTTTGCCCTTATTCTTCTGCAACTTGCCGAGTGCCAAGAATATGGAGATATGAAAGTGCTGCATGTGCAGCCTTGCGCTCAGCTCATCGACAATTTCGCCAGCTGCCCCCAAAATTTCGTGTTATTAGACAAGCTTTATTTACATCCTTTTTGCCGCCGACATGCAAGATTCACTGATACCTGGTGATTACCGTTGTCTGATGAAAAAAAGATTCAAGTTACTAGCCACGAAGAACGGCGTTTCCCGCCTCCAAAGAGCTTCGTTTCCAAGGCTTACGTGAAGAGTCACGAGGAGCGAATGAAGATCTGGAAGGAGTCGGTGACGGACCCGTCGAAATACTGGCTGAAAATTGCGAATTCTGATATGTTTTACTGGAAGAAAGCCCCAACAGCCGGTTTCAAATGGCTCGACAAAGCTAATATCAAGTACTCCTGGTTTGAGGATGGAGTAACAAACATGGCCTACAACTGCCTTGACAAACATGTTGCACAGGGCAGGGGCGACCAAGTTGCCCTCATCTGGCAGGGTGATCCCCTTGATGAGTCACACACTTACACCTTCAAGCAGCTTACCTCTGAGGTTAGCAAGGCCGCTAATGTCCTGAAGAACTTGGGCCTGGGTAAGGGCGATACAGTCACAATCTATCTCCCGATGATCCCCGAGCTTGCTATCCTTATGCTCGCGTGTGTACGAATTGGTGCTGTCCATAGCATTGTCTTCGGTGGGTTCACTTCTGATTCACTCAAGGACCGGATAAACGATTGTGAGAGCAAGCTACTCATCACTTCTGATGGTTACTACAGGAACGGCAAGGTTATTTCACAGAAGAAGAATGCCGACGTTGCACTGGAGGACACGCCTGTAGTTGAGAAGGTACTTGTCGTTTCACGAATGGGTGATAAAACTGAAACTCCGTGGACCGAGGGCCGCGACTACTGGCTACATGAAGAGCTCAAGAAAGTTGACGACAAGTGCGAGCCTGAGTGGATGTCTGCTGAGGATCCTCTCTTTATCCTCTATACATCTGGTTCAACTGGGAAGCCAAAGGGTGTACTGCATACTACGGGCGGCTATATGGTCTACACAGCTCACACTTTCAAACATATCTTTGACTACCATCCCCGCGATGTCTACTGGTGTACAGCTGATATCGGCTGGATTACCGGTCATAGTTACATCATCTACGGCCCACTTGCGGCCGGTGCTACCACCATGATGTTCGAGGGCACTCCAACCTATCCTGACAAGGACAGGTTCTGGTTAGAGGTCGAGAGGTGGAAGGTCACTCAGTTCTACACCGCACCAACAGCAATTCGTGCGCTCATGAAGTTCGGTGATGAGCCTGTTCTCAAGCACAATCTCTCAACCATCAACCTCCTTGGCACTGTTGGAGAACCAATCAATCCAGAGGCATGGATGTGGTATCATGAGATGATTGGCAAGAAGAACTGCCCAATTGTGGACACCTACTGGCAGACCGAGACTGGTGGTGTTATTATGACTCCACTCCCTGGTGCAACAGCCACGATTCCTGGTTCTTGCACATTTCCATACTTTGGCGTGGACCCCATAATCCTCGCCGAGGATGGCACTCCCGTTGGCCCGAATGAGGGCGGATACTTCTGCATGAAGAGGCCCTGGCCTGGTCTTATGAGGACCGTCTACGGTGACCACAAGCGGTTCATCGATACCTACTGGGTACAGTTCAAGGATCCTGAAACCAAAGACCCCGTATACTACACAGGTGACGGTGCACGACGCAATGAGGATGGCTACCACTTCGTGATGGGTCGTCTGGATGATGTCCTGAAAGTTTCTGGACACAGGCTTGGTACTGCTGAGATTGAGAGCGCTCTCGTCAAGCATCCTGCTGTCGCAGAGGCCGCAGTTGTTGGTTTCCCGCACGAAATCAAGGGTGAGGACATCTACTGCTTTGTCACACTCAAGATGGGTGTTGAGAAGACTGATGAACTACGACAAGAGCTCAAGATGCACGTGAGGTCAGAGATTGGTCCAATCGCTACTCCTGCAAAGATACAGTTTGCTGACGCGCTCCCCAAGACCCGTTCTGGGAAGATCATGAGGCGTATCCTCAAGAAAATCGCAGCTGGTAAGATTGACGACCTCGGCGACACTACCACCTTGGCAGACCCAAGTGTCGTAGATGCACTCGTTGCAGAGCGACAATAAGCCTAGTATCTGAGAGTGGGCGCTTGCCCCTCTCAATTCTCTTCTTTTCAGAATCAAGACAGTTTGAAACAAAGGCCATTATGACTGCAAGTGAAAGACGTACTGGCATGCCTATATTCGTCCAGCAATTGAAAAGGGGGTGAAACTCTGCAAACATGCTCGCCGATAATATTACTTTCCAACCTGCAGAAGAATTCAAATGGAGCTCAAAGGCATATCAGAGTTGAGGATTGTGTAATGAATGTTGCAGGGAAGGTACTTTGGACAGTGTTCGCTTTACTAGCCGCTTTCATTGTAGTGTGGTCTCTTATATTACTAGACTCTGAGCCAATTGCAGTGTTTACCGTAAACATCTCCTGTGTAATAGCATTCGTGGTTGGGATACTCGCAGCTAATCGGCAGATTGAGATACGGGAGAGAGCATTGAGCAATGAACACAGGCCACAAATGATGTTAAAGGTGCTCAATATGCTCCCGAGTGCAGTAGGCACGGTAGTTTTTTGTCTGATAATTTGGCTCGTTGGCCTTCATGGTCCTGGATTGTTCACGCTCCTTGGATTCATTTTTGGACCGTTCATATTCGATATGAATGCGATGTTGCTTGTTGAAAAGCTAAGAATGAAGCCTATATTTTCTGAATGAAGAATTCCATCAGTTTCCAGGAGTGATTTGCACCTCAAAGGTATTATTAGCCGCAATGCATCTAATTCCTACCAGCATTGAGGGACCTTCATTGCCGGTTCACCTAGACTTTGACCCAGAAGCATCATACAAGACACTCAAAGAAATATGCAAGATTGGGCCTCGGGTGAGTGGGACTGAAACAGAGATTCGGACGGTACTGCTGATCGAAGAGCACTTCAGGCGGGTCGGTCTCTCTTCAATTCAGATACTTGGATACAAGCACACGTTCTACGATGCCAAGACTGCAACCTTTGGTCTTTCGGATGACAGTGTCGTACTGAGTGGCATCCCATGTTGGATGAGTGCCTCAACTCCAGCAAAGGGCATTGAGGCCGAAACGCTATATGTCGGGCCGCATGGAGCAGTCCAGCATCTGAAACAGGATGCTATTGCCGGAAAGCTTGTCGTTGCACTACTTGACGAACAGGTGGGGACAGATGTGCTTAAGGCTTGGAAGAAGCTGTACGCACTGAATCCCGCGGGGGTGGTCTTTCTGGACATAAAACGTGATACTGCACCGCGAGCCTATGCGCACAAGGCACTGAGTCCTCTCTTCTCAAAAATCCCTTCTATCGTGGTCCCCGCAAAGAAGGCTCGCCCCATTCACACAGATATGTTTGGCACTCGAATGAAGCTTACTGTCAGCGGGTCCACAAGGTCGGGTAATATACAAAGCATCCAATGCAAACTGAAGGGGAAGTCCCCCCAGACCGTGCTAATATGTGCTCATCATGATACACACTCGTTTACCCCGGGTGCCACGGATGATGCCGCTGGAGTAGCAATTATGCTGGAACTTGCACGAGGTCTTGCTAAGGCGAAGACGAACCTGAGCTACCAGTTCATGTCCTTTGGGGGCGAAGAGCTTGAGATGAAGGGTTCTTGGGCATACACTTCCAAGGCAAATCTGAGTGATATCCGACTATGTATCAACCTTGACAGCATAGGGGAATTGCCTGGTGTACTG
>CAYPUO010000334.1:0-4431 GCA_964413775.1 uncultured archaeon | reverse complement strand
GTTGTAGATACTATACGGGGTTAAGTCGTAGAGCCACCAGAATACACCATCAGAACCTCTGTAGATTAAGGCTGCTTCATTCGTGCCGCCGATAATCACATCTGGTCGAGGGTTGCCCAGAATCCTACCAACAGCCATATGTGCGACCTGTCCAGTTACGTTGAAGCTTGACTTGTAATGCAACGAGCCATCGTAATTGTACCATCCAATGAAGACGTGCGTTGTGCTCTGCCACAGCACAGCAATCTCATCATCAGCATATGTCCCACTGAAGTCTTCAGCATACATGTCCCGCACATAGAAGCCTGTTGGATGAGGAATACTACCTATCTGAGAACCATCAGTTCCACTCAGGACGTACATATCGTTGTTGGCGTCTCTAACGACAAGATCCAGCCATCCAACGCCATCCATGTCTCCGATTTCGACCTGACTCACCATGTGGGCAATGGGGACCTTCCATAAGACCGCTCCATTTGTCCCATTGAGAAGATACACCGTGGCATTCTTGTCCCATGCAACGATCTCATCAAGGCCATCAGAGTTGAAGTCAGCCACTTGCATACCACCTAGAGATGAGTTTGTAAGAGCCTTGTCCCAGTAAAGCCCGTGAGCCGAGTATGCATCAGGAATTACGGGGGCTATTCTCTCATAGCTGTCATATCTCTTGATGACGAATGTTACGAGATCCCAGACGAAAGCAGTGTCTTCGCCCGAACCATGGATATCAGCAGAGCCAACGCCATATGGAAAGGTTCTCGTTTCATTGAACCACATTGGAATGCCATTCCTGCCGTCAACCGCAAGGAGTATGCCATCATCTGTGGAATTATAGAGACCTACAACGAAGTCAAGCTTTCCAGAGCCTCCGAAGTGACCTACATCAACATCGATTGAGCCGTAGATGGCATTTGCCTTGTATCGCCACTGAGTAACTCCTGTGCTGACGTCTTCCAGGAACAGACTTCCTTGTAGGTTGTAGCTCCCGATTTCAAGCACACCATCGCCATCAAAATCATAGACCCATAAGTCTAGGATGTTGAAGCCTGTGGAATACTGCGTTGAGTTATAGAAAATGGTGTTAGTATTAAGGTCAAGAACATGGACGCCGAATCTCCCGTAGACGAGGTCGTTCAGGCCATCATCGTTGAAGTCGGCAAGGCGAAGATTCGCTCCAGCCGCCACTGTGTTGGTTGGGCTTTGGTACAAGATAGTTCCATTCAGAGGATTGATTACTGTGATTCTGTCCCCTGTGACCAGCGCAAGATTGAGATGGTCCACTCCCGTGAAGTTTCCGAGCTTTGCCTGATAGACATCGCCAGCCCCTGGGTTCCAGTTGTGGAAGACAGTTCCGTTCGGATAGAAGAGATACACATCTCCTCCCTCAGTGCCAGCCACTACTTCGACCTTGCCATCAAGGTTAACATCACCTGCATCAAGAGACATGACATCTCCGGAACCTATGTTATAGTTCCATACTTCGGTACCTTATGTGATGTCTAGGACTCGTATCATGTCGTCACGGCCGCCAAGCAGGACTTCAGGCATGGTATCGTTGTTTATGTCAGCCAGGACCATTCGGTAGTAGCCACTTGACGAGTCTGTGTTATTCCAAAGGCTCGTGCCATCGTCGTCAAATGCCTCGACCTGACCGTTGTTGTATGGAGCAGCGATGATCTCGTCCTTCCCATCTTGGTCGATATCCCAGCCAAGAAGAGAACTGAATCCAGCGTAATAGCTGTAGCCAGCTGCTGTTGCAGTCCAGCTCTGCACTGAACCTCTTAGAGGAACGGCTCCTTCAGATACATCAGGGTATTCCATGAAGAACACTTCCCCTCGTTCAGACGAAATGGATAGGTCATCCCATCCATTGCCATTGCTATCGGTGATGGTAATCCCAGTTACTGGATTTGCAAATTCATCTGACAGCCATGCCTCCAGATACTTGAAGCTTCCACGCGTCGGCCAGGTCGTCCCGCAAGGCCAGTGATCTCTGTGCGCACACCTGCGCCTTCTTGAGATTCCCTTGTTTGAAGTGGATGCTCGCCATGAGGTACCACACCTCAGCATCTTCATCGCTCTTCTGTATGCATTGACGGATTGAATGCATGGCTGCACTGTATTCTTCGTTTTCTATCTGCTTACGTGCATGGTCAATCCAGGACACCAAGTCCGAAGAAGCCGTGCTCACCCTTCTTCTGAATATCTCATCAGCTTCCTCAACTCTGCCAAGTTCAATCAGCAGCATTCCAAGGGAAGTGTATGAGTCGGGATGGTTGAATGAAATTGCCTTCTCATAGCATCCTATTGCCTCGTCACATCTTCCATTGCTCTCAAGAAACTGAGCAAGCTTATGCCAATTCACTGGATCCTCTGGTTTCTTTGCAGCCGCCTCTCTGAGCTGCCTTTCTTTGTTAGTGATGCGCTTTTCCGAACGCTCCTTGGTCGCTCTAGTATTCTCTTCTAGGGCATCGTCGTTTGCTGTGGGTTCCACACCAGATTTCTCTTTCAATTCGCTGGCCCTCAAGACTGACTCTGCTAAGAGCCTCACTTCCAAGAACTAATATTGTTTTCTAATCAGTCAATGCTCGTTCTGAACATTACCCTGCAAAATTACGAACACCTGTTTTGCACTACCAAATGCTTCTTCAATACTTCTTCATTGAAGTGGGCAGTGAAGCCGAAGAATGGCTGAGTAGATGTAACAAATGAGGTGCAAAAATGGAAAACTCAGGTGACTTGTCTAAGAGCGTAATCTTCCCGAAAGGAAACAAGGCGGATGAAAGGATATTCACTGGTTCTGTTTGGGTTAAGATGCTAGTAACAGATAAGGAGTTCAATAGCCCTATATATAACGTGACATTTGAACCTGGTGCGAGGACCTATTGGCATTCCCACCCAGGCGGACAGATTCTGCTGATTACAGGTGGAGAAGGGTATTATCAGGAAGCTGGAAGGGCTGCACGGCTCCTGCATCCAGGGGATGTTGTGACGATACCCCCAAACGTAAAACACTGGCATGGAGCAACAAAGAGCAGTTGGTTTGTTCATGTTGGAATCACAACCAATCCGCAAACAGGAGATGCGGAGTGGTCTGAAGAACTAAGCGAAGAGGAATATGATGAATTGAGTAGTAAGAGTGAAGGCATTAAGAGTCGTTAGCGATACTCGGGTCTTAGTTTCGGCCCCGTGACGACAGCAGTATCGAAGTCAATTCTGGTTGAGCAGTAAGGACAACGTACTTCTTTGGGTCCTACCCATGCCAACTTGTGGACTTCAATTGAGTGACCGCATTCAGAACAATCGATTGGGAGCTCTGCAACTTGCCAAGTCTGTCTGCTATACTTCCCGTCTTTATAGGGCGACTCGCTACGCATTCCACTAACCATCCATAGGAAACCAACAAGAGTGACAACTACTCCGAAAAGGAAATAGAGAGAACTCCTTTCAGTCGACCATAATACAGCTGCCAAGCCAATTCCAATCATAGCATACATGAAGCCCGAGATCACCTTCGCAATCGAATCTCCGTCTTCAGTATGTCGTTCATCCCCTTTTTTGTACATCAGGTCAATTTGAACATCGATTTGATTTCCGCAGGAAGGACACCGCGCTTCTCTGGGTCCGGTCCAGTCAAGTTTCTGAACCTCAATTGGATCATTGCATTCAGCACATGAAGTCGGCATCTCTAAGACTTGCCAGTTTTTCCAGCCAAATTCATCATGGCTGTATTCCTTCCTACCACCTTTCGGAGATGAAGTGAGTAGAAGCAGAAGAGGAGAAAAGACCAGCAGACACACAAGTAGAATAAAGAGATTAGAGGCTGTTTTTGTATCGTCCTGATAGAGATAGAGAAATGACAATAGCACCAATAATAAACCCAATCCAATGGTGGGCAGCCACTTCTTCTTGGAATTCCATCCTTCATTCACTAAGAGCTACTCTCCACTTCCCTTTACCTATGTACGCTACATATCTGGATCGAGGGAATCACGATATAAACAGTCATATGATGTGCTGAGCTACGCGCTCGTCCACCTCATGTAAAGTATGGGTGAACGGTCGCATGATAAAGAATTTAAGATGAACAGTCCGGCTCTCTTAGAAAGGTCGACACGACAGCCGTAGTTTCTAGGTTGCCTCTGAAGACTAAACACCTACAAACAGTATTCAATCATTAAATCGGGAGGAAGATTGGAAACATGTCGGACTTTGAGGCTGAAATCAAGAAGGAAGAGGGCGCAATCGAGAATAAGCTCGAACACGAAGAAGAGAGAATGCACCAAGCTTTCATGCGCGCGCTAAGACTCTTCTGGAACTCAAAGAGGCTGAGGTGGCTCAGCGGTATCTTTGTTGTTTCACTAATCTGGATGTCGTTCATCTACGGGCTTGGGCCTGAGTTCTTGCCCGCCCCAATTCTCGTTCCCTTGA
>CAYPUO010000333.1:0-4432 GCA_964413775.1 uncultured archaeon | reverse complement strand
GCTACGACTTCGACCTTGAGCCTGAAACCGTAATGGACAACATCTTCATCACCCGCGCCTTCAACTCCTCACAGACCTACGCCCTGATTGTGGAGCAACTGGAGGAGTTCTTCGAACGGGTGCCAGCGAAGTTGCTCATCGTCCCCGGATTGGCTGACATCTACATGCGAGAAGGAATCACGGGAGAGGGACTCCAGCAGCTCGCCTTCATGGCGAACCGACTGATGGCCTTCTCGCTGAAACACAACATAGCGACTGTCGTGACCAGCATGCCTTCGGAGAGGAATGTGCGGATTCCGGGCGGGGGGAGGGCACTGAACACCTGTGCGCAGGTGCATGTGCATGTGGAGAAACAGCGGTCACGGACAGTCTATCGAGTGGTGAAACACCCTGCCCACGGGTACAGACAGAGGTCAGTACAGGACAGGGCTCGGGGCGGTTATACACTGCCGTTGTCCTACTTCATTGAGGGACTCGAAGATGACTGATATACTCAAAGGATTCATCTATCCAAGTGTGATGCGCGCAGAGCAGGCTGGGCAAGCTGGCATCTACTTGATCCAGACACTGATTTGAACCACTCTAATGGGCTGCTCCAAGGGGACTGATACACCGCCCATTGACATATTAGCAACTTCCACAGCGTACCTCTCAGCGGGTATGTGGGTTGGTTTTTCGCCAGGTGCCTTTGATTATGGGACTTCCCTTCCGATATCACAATTCTCAACGAATCCACTGACCCGTTTATACTTGCAGAATTGAAAGACGAGATGACATGACACATGACGTACAGGACACCAGCCATGATTCGTAACTCCGCATCTTCTCTCGAGCCAACTGCGTTCCTCAAGAGAATCTTCAGGTGGATAGACAAGGAAATAGAAGACACAGATCAGAAAAGCGAGAAATCAGCTGACGAGTTCTCCTTGATCAAGGGCATCACGAGTTTATACTGGGAAACTTGGACAGGTCTGAAGCACATTATGGGAACTTCAGCTGGATGGGCGTGGTTTGGAGAATATATGGTCTTCAGGCTAATAAGACGAATACTGGAGCGCCTCTTCCCATCACATGAATTCAGAATCATGAATGTTGATGGCGAACTGGAAAAGCGTTTCGGCACTAAGAGAGAATTAAGAAGAAAAGTAGGCACTACCAAGGACGTTTGGGTGTACGGTTTGTATAAGAAAGTGCAGAAAGACACCGAGAATTTTGATTTGATTCTTGCACATAATGCGAATCTACCAGAGAAAGGGGGTTATAGGACTGATGTGTGTGTCCTTGATTCTGAGCTAAAGCCTCTAGTAGTCGTAGAGGCAAAGAACCTTCTGACAGATAGCCATACTCTCCCTGCAGCACTGAAACGGCTTGCGAGAGTCTCTGATGATGAGAGTTGCCTTCGCTATCTGGTGGCTCTGGAGTGTGATGGTAATTCGGATGAAACAGACACCAGAAAGACAGAAGATAAGCTGAACGGAACTCAATGGGCAGTAGTTGCTGTTCCTGGAGGGAAATTGGAGAAGAGCATCAGGAATATCATCAAGAAGGGCGAAAATCCAATAATGCCTCTGAGAGAGTGTTTGGACAGGATTGGCTCAAAGACTAAAGAAGCCATTTCCTCATAGGGTGGAACTATTACATCCAGAACCCTAGGTGATACCTAGACCTATTTCCTAATAGGAACGGATGTAGGTGGTTCCTGTTCCAGTAGTTAATGTCACGCTGACCACGTATGAAAAGACCACCTACTCTGTCGAAGGGTACAGCACATTCGAGAGGATTTGGACGAACCATCAAATTGACAGTTATCACCTCAAATGTTTTTTGATTGTTATTTTCCATATGTACTATTGACAAATAGATTGATAGAGCCGTCCCATGTTCGAATGTCTGGCAGTAAAATAAGGCTACTAGCTAAATATGTTGAAATCAGGCCATTCGATAACCAGACCACTGTAAACTAGTACTGCTCTAAGTACCAAGAAAGCACTAATTAAAGCGGCAGAATCATGTCCCAAAACCAAGCACGATTTGTCACAAATCCGCCATTTCGCCTTGTCATAGCTATTATCTTGTAAGTTCAGACAGGTTTATTATTATCAAGCCATGAATGATTCCACATATCCCGCCTTAAGCCGTCATCAAAGGCAGAAGACCAGACTGCTATATAATAATGCGAAGTATTCGCATTACAAAATATTTCCTTGATGTACCTAAGATGCAATGGCATCTTTTCCTTCTCTCTTGGTATGAGGGTTGAATTTGGGCCACTAATGTAGAAGTGATAACACCTAACCAACTGCATATCAATGTATATTAGCAATATATGAAAGTCAATGTTTCACGATTTGGGAGAACAAAGGTCTGCGCTATTGCAATACTATTCCCTAATACTCTACCTAGGACACTATATCGACTTTAAGTAGATATGCACCGGCATGAGTGTCTTGCCAACCAGTACCCACTTTGATGACCATAAAGTAATAGACGCCTGTACCCTGAAATGTCCAATCCTCTCTTCCTCCCACGCCTCTTGAATTTTCAGTTCTCATCAATTGCATATTGCTATTGAAGATTTTAAGCTCTACATCTAGATATGAATAATATACGGGCTCTGCCCAAATTGTTATGGTGTAGGTTCCACCTATTACATTGAAGCTGCAAAAGTCAACTGTATCAAATTCCCCCCATAATCCCTCAGTGGCGTATAACCAATGAGTCTCGGGACTCCCACTACCGTACCCCAAGTAATATGACCATGATGAATCGCCTTTATCATAATCTTCAAGATGCAAATCATTCCAGGAAACGCCCGACTTCTTAAATATATTAGTGATATCGGCGATTTAAGGAACTTTTTCTTTAGCATACACTAAGCAATCCCAAAAACTATACTCATTATTAATAGCTTTGTCAAAGAAGTATTTTGCGAGATTTGACGTATATCCAAGCATAGTTAGATTATTAAAGCCAATTACGCATTTTGCACCTCCATCCAGAAATCCTTGTGCAATGTTCTTATACACAGAAACTCCATCGATTGATGTTGCAGATGTTAGGCATGCCGCTAGGAATGCAAGATACATATTGTTGAGGTTTTTAGAAGAAACATCATATGGCATTAGTGATGTAGAAGAGGTATAAAGACGGGTGTATAGCAGACCATTATGCCATTCCTCATGACCGTGCCCATTGAAAAAGAACACTTTCTCATTCTCCAGTTGACCGAGAATTGCTTCTCGCGTTACATCATCCTCTAAATAGATAAACCGAGCGAGGTCCTGTTCGTCGTCCGCAAGGGATGCCTTGAACCTCTGTTGTATTTTCTCCCACTGGCTTCCACTTGTAGGTGGATAAACCTGATCAACTTCCCAGCCACGATAGGAGTCCAGATAGCCTAGGAAATAATCGTGAGTGAGTATTTCGCCACTGACAGCATCGATGATGTAGACATCTGAGCCAGAAGATATTCTAATAGCCAGTCTAGGTTCCTTATTGACTATGACTATCAGCTTTTCCGTATCTTGATTCTTTGAGTACAATTGCCCAGTTCTATCAATTACGTCAATATTATAATCGGAAATGTCAAGATTTGATACTGTGTGCCAGCACTTGGAGAGAGATATTACATGTTTCCCCGAAGTATCCAACACAAGTCTGATGAAATCGTCCTTAATTTGAATCCCTTTGTAATAATGATGCCATTCAAGAACATGTCCATATGAAAGAGAATGTTGACCTACGAATACTGCGCCTTCTGAGTCTAAGCAATCAGCAAACTCAGGTAATCTGTCCATAATCCTGAAGACCGAATTCCAGATATTCTGGTCCACGCCATTAGGTTCGATTCCCGGATGTGTCAATGCTAAAGCGGTATTACAGAAGAATCTAATCTCCATTGTTTCAGGATCGGCTTGAACCTCAATGAAGTTTTGATGAAAATCCCACGTAACACTGATGAGCTTTTCTTGCCACAGGCTATCGAATGTCAACTCCATTGCCGCATCTTTAATGGGTGGAATTTGATTCATTAGTAAATCAAGCTTTGGTGCAAGGTTTTCAATAAGCCGAGTTAATGATTGCCCACTATTGGTCGCAACGGATACATTGAGTGTGGCTAATTGCGGTATAGTCAAGGAAGCTAATACGATTAATGTAATGGCGAATTTGGTTTTTCTGCAAATATGGTTGCTCAAATCAAATTCTCCTACTCTTTTGATTGATTTGAGTGCTCCCGATTTGGACCTCAACCGTGTATTCCATCTGAAACGCATAATAAGAATTTTTCGTTTCTTAGCCATCATAATACTGCGGGACCGCGCTACTCCCAATAGAACCGCGCCATCTTATAAACCGGTTTCCTGAGTTTCTGGCTATCACGGTCTTATGAACCAAATGCGTTTTTCGACCAATCTATTTTCTAATGTAAATA
>CAYPUO010000332.1:0-4437 GCA_964413775.1 uncultured archaeon | reverse complement strand
GTTTGGGGCTCTCGATATCCATTCACTGTCTCTTGCCCTCGAAACTACAACTGATGGCATCCTTGACATCTTCCTGAAAGGAAAAGAGTGGAAAGATGGCAGAAAAAAAGTGCGAACATTTTGTTCAAAGTCTGTAGGGGATTTAATGTCCAAGGGCCAGCTCGACTATCTTGACTCTAGTTCGCTTCAAAGGGATGGATTCGGATACCTTGTTCACTCTCTAGAGGAAGCAAAGCTAGAGCAATATAGGAATGCTAGGCCTGTGGAATTGAACGGTAAGCTAGATTTGAAGAGCTTGTCAAGGTCAGTCCATGGACGCATGCTGATGCGAGAAGCCGGCGTTGCTGAGGTTTCTCTCGACGCAAAGGATCCTAGGGCCAAAGAGATTATTCGAGCATATGAAGACAGGCTTATTGAGCTGGAAACCGATACCAGCAATTCATTTGATCAGCTCGGACCAGGAGAGCAACTGACCCTCAATGGAAAACCAGTGGAAGGAGCAGCCGACAAGGAAGAAGAAAAGAGAACCACAGCCAAAAAGAAAGATACACATCAGGTAGAATTGACAGAATATATCTCAAGCAAGAAAGCAAGCCGAGCGCGAACCAAGCGTAGAAAGGGCAAGAAGACGTCAACTGAATCAAAGAGGAGGCGTCGCTGAATGACCCGACATGGGGGAATGATACTTTGACGGCCAAAGGGGAACTGACCATTGGAGCTCTTCAAAAGGCGGAAGCGAAAAAGATCCGCGAGATGAGAGCAATCTCACTATCCCTTGATTCCCCGGATCTCGGAACAATGTACAACGCGGCAGGTAAACTAATGGCGTACCCGCTGGGAAGGTCTCTTCTCCAGAAGACTATGAGCTTGCTTGACAAGGGGGATGCAACACTTAGAAGACTCATGTATCGTACTGCAGGACGCAATGTCTATGGTAAGTACGTTCCTGAGCTATTCGAGTCAATGAGGGACATCAATCCTGCAGAGCGCGAGCAGGTCCTTCAAGTAATTGAAGAGCTATTCCAGACTATTGGAAGTCCATCTTCTCTCACAGAACAGAAGAGATGGATGCAAGCATTAGAGGAGGTTGGTCACGAACACCAACCTACGATATTCGGTATTGCTGCAACCCTCGGAAGGACCGGTGTGCGTTGGGCAAAGAGAAGAATAAAGAAAATAGAAACGATATCAATTGGGACAGTCCCGAAACTGGATGACTTTCCTGATAGAGCTAGGTCTGACCTGATTAGGACAGCGATAACTGAGGCTATGAAGAAGAAGGCTGAGCTACTCCCATACATTTGCGAGATTGTTGACACGAAAACCCTGAAGTATCTTAAAGCCATTCTGGGATCGAGCGATTGGCAAGATAGGATTCATGTGGCAAAGGCAGTTGGTAGACTTGGTATCTCCTCTGCCACAGGGTTGGTAATGGACATCGTGGCTGATCCTGACTGGAGGGTGAAGCAGGTGCTGTTGGAGGCCATAAACATTGGCGAGTGCCGATTTTCCTCGCTAATGCGGGTTTTGGGATATATGGTCGTCGATTCACATTCCCGGGTACGGGGGCAAGCAGACAGGGTTATTCTTAGTCTCGCGACGATTGCATGTAGAAACTCAGAACTTGAAACTCAGAGAAAGAAACTCCAGAAGCAATTCCGTTCACAATTACTGCGAGCTGCTGCCAACAACAAGGACATAGACTCAACATGGTTGGGAGTAGATATTGAAGGGCATCCCATACCGTTTATTCCTGAAGATATGGAGGAAAGCGAGGGAATCAGCCTTTCAGAGATTTCTCCAAAGGATGAAACAACGGAAGCTGAGTCAGCATCGAAGATGGACTTGTTGTCAGCGCTCCTGCAGGCGCGAGAAGAAGCAGGACCAAAAGAACCGCCCGGCGCTTCATCACCACAGGAAGCAGGTTCAGAGGAAATTGATTCGTCGCTTCCTCCTACCGACAAGTTTCTGCAGATTCTCAAGAAACTCTCACCCGCTAGTAACAGAGGTGTAAGCCTCAAGCGAATCGTAGAGCATGCAGGAAAGATAGGTATGTCGGAAATAGAAGTCAATGAGGCATTGTCGGAGTTGGAAAAAGACGGTATTGTCTACCGTCTGAACAAAGGAACCATAAAGAGAGTTGATATTGAGCTCTAACAATCTGCTTTGGCAAAGACTAAATGAATCTAGTCTGCTTATGAAATTGAAGGGTGAACGATATGGCAGAAACCACACTCATCAAGAATGCCTTCATCGTGACAGGAGACTCCTCCAACACAGTCATCCCGAATGGGCATATCATCATTGATGGGCAAGAAATCGAGGAGATAGGCAAAGGAAAAGCATCCCCCAACCCCGGTGCAACAATCGATGCCAAAGGATGCGTTGTGATTCCTGGTCTAATCACAGCTCATACACACCTGTATGGGATTCTCCTGCGAGGCGCAACTCTCAACGTTGAACCGCCCACAGACTTTGCTCAGATTCTGCAGCGTGTGTGGTGGCCCCTAGATGAAGCCCTAACATTGGACGATGCAAGAGCAAGTGCTGTCTCTGCATCAGCAGAAATGCTTCGAAATGGCTCAACATTCAGCGCAGACACATATTCGGGTCCAAACTCCATCGAAGGTAGCCTTGATGAAATCGCAAAGGGAACAGAAGCAGTTGGCATTCGATCGGTCCTCGCGTTTGAAATGACGGAGAGAAACAATCCTGAGGAGGCAGAACGGGGACTCAAGGAGAACATCAAGTTTATCGAGACAATCAAGGGGAAGAAACCTCTTACACAGGGAATGATAAGTCTCCACGCCTCATTTACGGTGGACGATGCCATTGTTTCCAAGGGTGTGGATGCAGCCAAAAAGCTTGGCGTTCCAATAACGCTCCATACATCTGAAGGACTGGTTGATCTATATCATAACTTAGAGCGCTATGGGGAAAGGACTGTAGAGCGACTCCATCGTGTTGGGGTACTAGGCAAAAGAACGGTTCTTGCGCACTGCGTTCATGTAAATGGTAGGGAGCTTGAACTCATAGCGGAAACAGGAACTCGTGTTGCCCACAACCCTATGAGCAATGCACTAAACGCGGTGGGCACGTCGCCTGTGCCTGATATGCTAAGGAGAGGGATCACGGTCGGCTTAGGAAATGATGGGTGGATATATGACCCATTCGAGAACATGAGGGCTGCTCTTACGGCTCACAGACTGTCGACAGGCAATCCAAGTGCCATTGGCCCTCTTGAGGTATTCCGCATGGCAACTATCGACGGTGCGAAGTGCTACGGCATGGACAAGCAGATAGGTAGTCTAGAAAGAGGTAAGCTCGCAGACATTGTAATACTTGATGCGACTAGGATTCCTACTCCGCTGACTCCGGATTCAGTTATCGGCCACCTTGTCAATTCGTTCGGTGGCAGAGATGTGCGGCACGTATTCGTCAATGGACAACATGTGGTTAAAGACAGAGAGATGGTGCTTATGTCAGACGAAGAAGTCTCTGAAGTATCTCGGAAGTCAGCAGCAGCACTATGGTCTCGTTTGCACTGAAGACAGAAATAAGCATGGCATTTGAGGCTTAGGCCGCTAGGGGTAATGTTTTCAGCATGAGAGATTGCCTTCAATTCAATGTCAGTTGAAAAGCTAAAATACAACGGCCCAATCTTTGATGCTCATACGCATGTGGTCGATATAGACGCTCTTAGGCTCCTGATGAAAGTTGAAGATAGATACGGTGTTGAAAAATCGCTTGCTATAGTGCATGGCGATTCTTTCAAAGAATATGAGAGTGCATTCCGTGGTCGATTCATATTTGCTCGATATTTACCCGGATGGACCGTATTTATTGACGGGCTCGATGAGGCAGTGGCAGAGGTTGCAACTCTTAGAGATAGAGGATACGGTATGGTGAAGATGCACTTTGCACCGATCTGGAGCGACCGGCTCTCCGAAATTGAGCACGTTCCCCCGATAGACAGCCACAAGTTTGATGCGCTCTTTGATGCCATCAGCGATCAAGGACTGCCTCTGCTCATGCACATCGCAGACCCCGATACGTACTTTGCGACGCGATATACAGATAGTCGCGTCTATGGAACCAAGGAGGAACATCTTCAGGAGTTTGAAAACAGACTCTACAGGAACCCCAATCTCACGTTCCAAGCAGCTCACTTCGCAGCACAGCCAGAACCCCATAGGCTTGAGAATCTAGGAAGGATGTTTGACAAGTATCCTAATCTCAATGTGGATCTCGGCTCTGCTAGATGGATGTGCAGGGAATTCGGGAGAAGCCCTAAGCATGCGAGGAACTTTATCCTTAGGAATGCAAATAGGATACTGTTTGGCACTGACTGCGTTACGAGGACGCCGGACGAGGCCTATTACGACGGGAGGTATTCATCGATCCGACTGATGATGGAGTCCGATGTAGAAAGGGTGC
>CAYPUO010000331.1:0-4441 GCA_964413775.1 uncultured archaeon | reverse complement strand
ACCTAGAGATGCTTGATTTTCCGGAATTCATATCCAAAATCCTAGGGTTGTAGAGGGTAGCCAAGAACGAATGCGGATGCGTCAGGTTAGATGGCTAGGACTATCAACGGCTTTTGGTGCCTGAAAATGATCCTGCGGAAAAGGAGGCCTGTCCTGATTCTAGGAACCAAAACCAGCACAGCATTCCACACGACTTGCCAGTAGGTGTGTGGAGCTTGCGGTCTGCAGATAAAGGTAGAATTGGCAATCCAAGGCCCTGGCCTATTTAGGCGGTGTTCTTTCTATCGGATTTCGCGTATCTTTTTGCCGCTCGAATCATTGCACGGATATTGCCAGCTGGACTCGTTGGCGGCACATCGCAGCCTGGAGCTAAGACCATGGGGCCGCTGGAGCCACCTGCTTTCATAGCTTCAATGCTCGCTTGTTCGACCATATCTTCGCTGCCATTCATTATTATATTCGCAGGATCAATGTTACCGACGAATGTTGCATGCGGCAACATTTGTCGAGCTTCTCTGAGGTCAACTGGAGCGTCAATACTCAGACCATGTGCACCAGTCTCGTTCATATCGCTCAGAATCTTAATCACATTTCCACAGACATGGTAAACTGCATGAACGCCTTTCCTTTGAACCCAATTGGCAACCTCTGTGTCATACTTCTGGAAGTATGTGCGATACATTCTGGGCGACACCAAGTTGGGCGAAGCAATGGGGTCCGAAAAGTCAACTGCATCAATGCCTGCATCGAGAAAAGGTTCCAAAGCCGTCTTCCATATAGTGGTACTGGCCTGGAACACCTTATGCACAAAATCGGGGGCCTCAATCAGCGACTCCATTATTAGTTCTGTATTCATGAGCCTTGAAACATTTGAGATAGGGCCGATGCACACCAGCCAGATGAATTTCTTTCTGCCCAACTTAGCGACAAGCCTCTTGACACAGTCCAAAGATGCCTGTACACGCTTGTCACGTCTTGCGTCAAATTCCTGCAGCTTATCAAGATCAGATGGCTTTTCAATCGCGGGCTTTACTACAATTGGGAATCCGCCTTCAGGGAACTTCAATTCTGATCCATAGTACTCGGGGATTATCATTGGACTAAACATTGGGCAGACGGTATCACAATCAAAGTCCCGGTCAAATGCCAACCATGCGTCGGCCATCTTATCGGCATCCCGATCAACTTCACGCAGGGAATTCCCGTAGTGATTGTAGACCCAAGCTGTTGATACAATGGAAACAGGTATACGCTCTGGTTTTGTGCCATTGAGAGCCATATCTACGAGATCTCTCGAACTAGTCATCCTGCTCTTACTCCAAGTTTCATTCTCATTCCTAGTCTCTGTTCATCAGCTCACTAGCCTTCCTAACGGCAGCCATGGCATCTGTGCCATAGCCATCAGCACCTATCTTGTCTGCATAATCCTGAGACACCGGACCTCCACCTATCATTACCTTCGCACGCATGCCCTCACTCCTCACCAGTTCAACAACCTCTTTCATCTTAAGCATTGAAGTCGTCATTAGAGCAGACACGGCGATTATGTCAGCATCGTTTTTCTTGGCGGTCTCAATAAGATCCTGAGATTTAACATCGCTGCCAAGGTCAATCACTGTGAATCCCGCCGCGCCTAACATTGTTACAACGATATTCTTGCCGATAGAGTGGATATCTCCCTCACATACTCCAATCACAACGGTTCCACTAGTTGTCTTCTCGCCTTTCTGCAGCAGCGGATCAAGAATCTCCATTGAGGCCTCAAATGCTTTCGCTGCCATGAGAATCTCCGGTATGAAAAACTCGCCAGTTTCATACAGCTGACCCACCTCATTCATTGCCGTTGAACAGCCTTCGGTCACAATATCATAAGCTGCAATACCCAAATCAAGTAATTGTTGCGTGTATTCGTGTGAGGAGGTCCTATCACCGTTAACGATGGAATCTATGAGCTTTCGAAAAAGTGCAGTTTCTGCCAATTTCCGTACACCAGAAGCTATTGTTGTTCGAGTCTAACGTATGCGCAATGAGAACATTCGCCATTTAAGTATCTTTATTTGGGGCCATATGAAACTCATGCTGCTGGACTTGATTGTGGATGAGTATGAAGCCAATTGATATTGTTAATGAAGCGCTGAAGCATAATCCACCAGAAAGGACCCCAATCATGCCACTGATAGGACTCTACTCGGCGAATCTTGCCCAGATGACAATAAGTGAGTTGTTGCATGATTCTGCAAAACAAGCTAATGCTCAGCTTCATGCCCTAGATAGATTTGGATATGATGGGGTAATAACATGCATGGATCTTACTGCTGAAGCAGAGGTTTTGGGTGCAGATGTAGTATTTCAAAAAAAGGGATTCCCCTATGTGAAAAAACATCCATACTCAGGTAATAGTAATCTGGATAACATTGACATGCCCCCAATAAGGGACACTAGGCTTCAGGTCTTTGTCGATACCACAAGGAAACTCGTGGATGCAGTCGGAAATTCACATCTTGTCAGCAGCTATGTCATTGGACCGTTCACTCTGGCAGGTCACCTCTTGGGTGTTGACTCTCTCTTGGAGCTCACGGTTGAGGACCCAGAAAAAGTAATTGCAGCAACCGCAACATGCGCAGAGCTCCTACAGCCCTACATAGATGCCCTGGCCGCTGCAGGCTCACACAACATTATCGTACTTGAGCCTACAGCCAGTGCAAGCATCATCTCGCCAAGATTCTTCAAGAAATTTGCTGTACCTTCACTTAGCAAACTCAACCATCATATTAAGTCGGAAGGGGCCCTTGCAACGTTGCACATTTGCGGGCAGACAACAAAGATTCTGGATCAGATGTATTCCACTGGTGCAAGTGCGATAAGCATTGACAATGTAGTTGATTTGGCAATTGCAACAGACAAATCTCAGAGAAAAGCAGCTGTTATCGGAAATGTGGACACATCTCTGATGTTGACTGGAACACCAGCAGATGTCCTGCAAGAGGGAAGGAGATGTATCGAAAGGGCCAATACCGCTAGTGGAGGACACGTTCTCAGCACCGGGTGCGATATGCCGCTCGAGACCCCGATAGAGAATATCGACGCCCTTGTAGAGGCCGCAAGAAGCCCCTCTGAAGGTGCATCTAAAGCGCACTAGAGCCACACTTCTTGTTGACGCTTTGTGGCTAACAGGCAAAGTGAGATAAGCTACGGTCAGGTGATTGCCTGACACGCATATGTAGGCTGTTTCAGTCGAGTAATGGAACTTACTCCCAGGGCTCCAACACTCTGATTATTCGGTCTATGGCCTCATTTATTGCCTCACTGCTTGGCGCAAAAGACATCCTAATGAACCCCTCTCCTGACTTTCCGAAGAATGACCCTGAGGCGGTAATGACTCTCGCTCTTGCATAGAGGAATAGCATTGCCACGAGAGAGCCAGAGCTCTGCAAGTCCTCCATCCTGAACAATGAAGGCGGCAGCCTGTTTAAAGCCATTCTGCCCTCGGTGCCCTTTAGATATGCCACCATATCGTCCAAGTGCGACTCAATGAGATGTTTGACACTTGGAAACATGAAGATGCTACCCTTGGGGGCTTTGACGGACATTAGCGGTACCTCATTGTCTAGCCGATCAACGAGCAGGTTCCGCCTTTGCGCATACTCGTCAATCATTTGCCGAACAGGCTCATCAGGTCCTGTCAGTGCAGCCAAAGCTGCATGCTGAGAAACGGTCGGAGCGCATATCGAATTGTACTGATGTAGTGCCTTAAAGCCCTCTAGAAGCTCCGCACTCCCGGCAACCCACCCTAGTCTGAAACCAGCCATTGCATGGCTCTTGCTTAGTCCATTAATGACAATACACCTGTCAGCCAGACTATCTATCTCTAGGATGCTATGAGCAACTGTACCATCGAATACTATGCGTTGATACAGCTCATCTGAGAGCACTATGAGATGGTGGTCCACGGCAATATCTGCGGCAGCGTTGAGACTATCCAAGCCCCAAACGGCACCAGTTGGATTGTTGGGGGAACAGATGACAAGTATCTTTGACTTAGGAGTAACAGATTCAGCTAGGTCATCAGGTGTAGGAACAAAACCATGCTCTTCATACGAGGGCACAATAATAGAGTGGCCACCAACAATTCTGCTTATGAAGTCATAGGCGAAATACGAGGGAGTTGGAATAAGGACATCGTCATCGGTATCAACCAGCGACATGATAGAATTAAAGAGCGCTGGCGAACTCCCAGCAGTAACAACAATCTCGTTTAGAGGGTCCAAATGGACGCCAGTTTCTGAGGCAATCTTGCTTGCTATCGCAGTCTGTAATTCCGGGAGTCCATAGTCCGGCGAGTAATGTGACTTCCCGGTGTGGAGCGCGTGAATTGCAGATCCAATGATGTGAGGCGGAGTATCGAAATTGGGCGAACCTACGCCCAAGCTAATTGCCTCGC
>CAYPUO010000330.1:0-4445 GCA_964413775.1 uncultured archaeon | reverse complement strand
TATTGGGGGGACGTAAGAGAGAACTAAACGGATTTGACGAGATTAGTGATATTCATGAAGGATTGTGTGGAATAGCCATCACCGAACCGAGAGACATGACTTCTTACAGGCCCATTTTCGAAATGTCAAAGCATGAAGACTTTGTAACATGTGACGGCATCGGAGCAGCAAGAATCCCAAGAACTACTAGAGGATGGTCGATAACTGAATCTAGATTGTCTAGAATATCAGAAGAATATGAAACTCACGTATCTCCAGAAACCGTATACACAGTTAGTAGGACCTTCTTCGGCTCGAAGTTCTCAGAAGTAAAGGAAGTCGGTATTGATGGAGATGTGGGTTACATCAAAGGAGTCGTAGTTGATAGTGATGAAGCAAAGGAGTATATTGACTGTGTTATTCATAGAACACCAGAACAACTGAAGGAAGCACTTGAATTCCACTTAGCAGAACCAATATGGGATTCAAGCACTTCGGAAAAGGAGATTCTCGCCAGGATTAAGGAGATAGGTACAGATAAGATTCGTAGGGTTCTCGAAGTTGATTCACATGCCTCACTCGATTTCGCAATTTCCGATTGGGCTGTGGAAGGTAGACTATCCAATGTGGAAGAAATCCGCTCGGCAGTTATTATTAACGGCATTGGACTTATTCACGAAATTGAAATCGGCAACTGGCAAAGTGCAGTAGCTGCTATCCAAGCGAGAACAGATAAAGCTCTGAATCTAGTTCTAAAAGCTGACAAGTCACAGTGGAAGGAAACCGGCGGTCAGAGAAGATCCAGCAATCTGGAAGCAAACAGAATCATAGATCAGTTATTGGAAGTATATGTGTCCTTGAAGGGATTAACTCCAATGGGCTCAGTTTCAGGCCTGATTGAAACGGCTGAACACTGTCCAGAGCAGTTCATACGTGTATTTGAGGAGTATAAGACCCATTTGCGACACGTAGCTTATCATTCTCTATCTTTGGCATTGAGTGAAACCGTTCGTAATCAACAAGGTACATTTCTAGTCAATTCGCAAGGAGAACGTGTTGTAGGTGTCGGAGGAGTACTTGAAGTTCTGGCAAATCCATGTAGATATACTCTGAGCGAATCGTCTGAAACAATATACGAGGTAGGCTCTGGTCACCGAATGTCAGTAGACGAGCTAGACAAACAAGATTACAAGGCGTACCAAGAAAGCTGCCTTGAAGCTAATATCAAGCTTGTCTATGTTCTAGAGAAGTGGTTACGAGGAGAGTATGGAAACTACAGGAATGCGTTGATTACTTATGTAAACGGTATCGGAGGTTTCCTTATTGGCGCAAATGACGGGGAGTTGGAGCCTCTTGCATCTTTTGGAGTAGCAAGCGGAAAGAGTAACACCGGAGGGGCCTCACGTCTGACATTGCCAGAGGCGTCCAGAAGCAAGAAGAAATTCTGTGGCTCTACGACTGTTTTCGAGTTACTAAATGATGGAATAAGGGCATCCATCCAGTTGGCAGAGAGTTCAGACCATGTGAATCGACTCGTAGCAAGGCAACTAACAAACGACGCTAGCACAGCTATAGAGTATATTAAGCAATTTGCAAGTGATGAGAACGAGCAAGAAGCTCTTTTTGGAAGTCTTCTGAGAAGAGGAAAAGGAGAGGGAAAAAACGGAAGATATTATCATTTTGAAAAAGGCGTCTTCGGAACATCGGGAACAGTTATCGCAGCTCACGCAGCAGGTATCAAGAGCGAAGGGGTTAGAAAACCTCTGAAGGAGATGTCACGGTGTATATACGAACCACTTCCTAATACTATCGTTAAACAATGGAAGGGCATATCATACAATGGAGAGGAATTGTTTCTCCGAGGGTTGGAACCAAGGGACGAAGGTGACTTCCTATCACCATTGATCTCTCAGCTAAACAAAGAATTAGACCGCTACGAAAGGGACAAGGCATTCGATAGTAAAGCTAGGTTATTTGAATGGAAATGGGAAAATGAGCCACGTTCTACGGGGCATCAGTATATAGATCTCCTTATCAAAATGGGCCTTGGTATATCAAAGCAGACTCTTGACCTAAGGGGAGTGAATATGCCCCGTGATTTTGATGTTGCATCAGCTCTTGTTTCTGGAACTCTTCTTCAGCGTTCCATTATGGATGTTCGAACAGGAACAGAGGGTGTCCTTGAATTTCTTGAAAAATCAGCTGAACGAATGGACTACTTGGGAGTTAGTGGATTCATAAAGACAGAGGCTTACAAGACTGTGAAACAAACCCTGAAAATAATGGAAGAAAAGGGTTATCTTCATCAGTTTACCGAGATTCTCAACGAAGTTGGCATAAGCATAGGCGACATTCAGAGTAATGAATCACTATCGATTCGTACTGCGAAATTAGGCGATAATGGTTTTAGAAGCGTAGACACGGTATATTACCAAGAAATATTCGATTGTGAGAAAGAAGAGAACAGGCTGCAGTTCCTTCATTTTTGTGACGGAAAGGGACATTCAGTGGCAAAGGGCTTCCTCTTCTTGTACATCAACGGAAAGAGAGTACTCAATCCCTCCTTCTGCTTAGATATTGAAGTTCTAAGACAAAGAATGCCAGAGGTTAAAGGACAGCTGGAAAAGATTAGGGAGATAGATGATGCAGTGGAAAGTACTTCCAAGAAGAATTCAGAGATAAGAGCCGTCTGGCTAGATGGAGCTCCTCTGTCAGTTCGTGAGTGTAGAGAAAGATCTGGAGATTATTGGAGAGAAGTCCTTGAGGCAACAGAGAATATCATCGGACTAGGAAACTCGTTCTGCGAGGAAAGACTACTGAAAACAGTCCTATCTAAGATTCTCGTAACGGCAGAATGTATCCTTTCCCCGAAGGGCGGCAGTCAGGATTTCATTGGTGATTCACCTTGGAATGTGGCCAGGAATGCCTTTGTTTCAGGAAATTCAGAACACATTGGGATTTTCACATCAGTACTGAACTTGGGTTTCGAAACATGGACAGGCTTTCTCGGGGCAGTGGGTGATGCGATAGGAAAAGACATTATTCTTGATATCTCTGCATCCTTAGGACTCACTCTTGAAAGTGCTAGGATACTCAGTATGGCGTTAGGTAGAGGTCAAGACATTGTCCTGAAACTTGAGGGAACAAAACAGCGCTCTTCTCTATCTGAGTTTCCCAATAACCTAGTTGCAGTTGAGGTAAAGAATATCGTGATAAACTCTTGGCAGGACTTGACTCTTGCATTGAATGGCATGACAGAGAGGCTGCTGTACGCCTCTAACAGAGGTGAATATGTTGTTATTGTAATTTATGACAAAACCGGAGCTAAAGATGTGACATCGGTTATCACAATGGCACCCCAGTTCTTAACTCCAGAACCAGCAGCAGAGAGAGAGATAAGGCTTCTTGGCAGTCTATATCGCGAATTTCGCAGACGGGAACTGGCACTCAATGGAGATAACTTCCCTCACTCTGATAAATCGAAAGCCCTTTTGAAAGGATTTCGGGCACGATACGAGGAAGCAGCGGCGGAATTCGGATGGGACTCAGCAAAGAAGAAGTCTCTTAGAGTTTGTAAGATGAACACTCTATCCACTGCAAATCGAGAATCAATGCTTGTTGAAGGGATGCCGCTTGCGGATAAGGCCCACTGCAGATCAGTTAGTGAATACTTGGCTATGACACAGAGGGAGCCATCATCTATCTTCAACCTACGTATATGAATCAAGAAAAGAGGTCACTATTGAAGCTCGTATGTGCCATTTTGCTGTCTTCACCTGAATTGATGTATGGATTGTTGACCGAACTCACTAGTAGTCGAAAGACCAAAGCCGTGACATTTATTCTATGAATAGTATATACTCATATACTATATAAGCTGACCTGTTGTGCCATAGCACAGAACCGCCCCATAAGGTGCAAATTGACATAATCTCTGTCAGTTACTCGCCTTTCTGCGATTTCTTCTTCTTGACTTTCACAATATCCCCTAGGGTAGGGCCACTACCACCATTCCTATCGCCAGATGTTTTCAGTGGGACAGTACCAACTGGTTCCAACAGAGAGATTTCCAATTCTCTCTCCAGTCCGCGAATTGTCTTTCCAACTGGCTTTAGTCTGCCTGCTTCTATTGACTGCAGCGTTGAAACTCTCTCTCCAATCCTTTGTGCAAGCGTTTCTTGACTTATACTCTTCTTCTGTCGTGTCTTACGAATCACTGCTGCATAGTTCTCAATAAGGACCATATCATCAAGCAGTGTGCCGCTGACTGCACGTGATGGCCTAGATTTTCTTATGGGCGACGCAGGAGTTCTTGAGATATTCCTAGGCCTTTCAGAAACTGATCTTGTTTCAGTAGACCCGCCTACCCAAGATGGTCGACTCGGCTGGTCATATCTCGGACGGCCTGAAGGTTCGGATGCCTGTCCTCCGAATTTTTCTGCACACTGAGGGCAAACCTGCAACCT
>CAYPUO010000329.1:0-4452 GCA_964413775.1 uncultured archaeon | reverse complement strand
GGTAGAACTGCAACATGCCCACTTCGGACACATACGACCACAGGAAAGATGTCAGGTTCAGATGGAAATAGACCGCTAAGGTCGCTTGATCTTTCCAAGTTTCGAACAGGATGCCATAGGGAGCTAGTATGCCCAGGAGGACCATTATCATGGTCACGGAGGTGATATTCAGGCGCCTGCCGAATTCAACCGGAATTCCCTGGCTTTTTCTTTCTCTCTGTCGACTTATCATTTTCCCAACAATGAATGCGATACTTGCAACAGACACCAGTGCAACAGTGGCAATTAATGCTGATGGCACCTCGATAGAAGGCACCTCAAGCTGTGTCACTTCCATAAAGCGTGTGCAATCAATCAACACCTAAAAGACTTCCAAACCTACTCACTGCGATGGCGGTTGGCCAGCGGCGTATAAGGCTTCTGATACGGAAAGAACATTGCCGAAGATTGCGCATTATGTACAAACTGCAAAAGCAGCATAAACCTCATCTCCTCATTGAAGGAGCATTTAGATAGTCCGACTAGCTGTCCTTTTTCTACTCTTCGGGCGGTTGGAAGAGAAGGAATAACATTGCTCGGTATGAGAGAGTAACAACCGAAAGCCACATGACTTGCATTTCGACAAGTTTCAATCAATACCGATGTGAATGATACTTGCAGAGTTGAGCTAAGAGTTGAAAACTTACATACCATCTGACCTAGGAGCTAGGCTTCTGCATAGTAGCTATATTGCCATTGAAACCTGAAAAGCGTAAAAGTTGCGCAGCCCCTCCCAAGAATGGATGAAGTATTCATCCATTAGCTTAGAGGGCTACAACACATTGAATGGAGTAAGTAAATTAGCTACATGCGCAGTCGTGACTATACTAGTATTAACGATGGCGCAGTCCGGTTTTGGTATGTGTGCTGTGAATGAACATCACGCAACGCCTCCACCAGAGGTGATTAGTGTGATTCCTGAATCAGCAAAATATACCACTGCAATAAACGAAACTTGGGAATCTCAAACATCAGCGCCAACCTAGAATGGGGCCTGGTGGAGAGGCACGGTCTGTCCTGCGAATATGAGGACCACGCAATATTTGTCTACCTTCATCAGAACCCCGAACGGCGAGCCTGGAAGTGACGAGTTCTATTATGTCTTGCTTTCTTGCTTCGACAATTATGCAAGCTACGATCAGATAGGATTCTCTGCTGACTATGGACACTGGGGCCTCACATGGAGCTGGACCACTCCTAATTTGGATGGCTCGCAAACCTATCACTTTGACGCAAGCGCAATCACTTTGGCTCCAAACACTGTTTACCAGTTTGAGATGTACATATCGAATGGATATCTCACCTTCGACCTGGTAGTAGGGGGATGGACAGAATGGTCAAAAACAGTCCAAACATTTGGTAGTCAATTCGAACTGACGGATGTTTGGCATTGGGGATTAATTCCCTGGGCAGGATGGGCTGAGTGTTTCACGCTTTACGAAGAGGCTCACCAACTCGACTTCCCGACACCAAGCTTCAACTTCAAGTTCCAATCAACACAGACTCTTGCAGGCTATTGGGACTCTTGGAATCCGCTAAGTTCTGGCTGTCCACCCGGTATCGGAGTGACTATTAGCTCATCCCATCACTATGTATGGATTACAAATCCGGATGCATAGTTGTAGATGTCATCTGTTATTCTGGAGCATCCCATGCTCCAGAATCCTTTTGTTATGTGTTTAATTCTCTGAAGACCGAATTCAGCCTACGTATGTGTGGTCGTTTCTCTAAATGTGCGGAAGTGTTTCCGCCCGCCATATTCAAGAAGTGACAGATATACTCTGAGCCCCCTTTCAGTTCTAGGGAGTATTCATTTCTCAGTTCTCACTAAATGTCTGTCTTCGAAGAAATCTGCTCAGTGCATTTCCACTTGTAAGATTGCGAATCAGCATCTCTAGTCTAAGCCTACTTGTTGCGAATCGAAAGATTTCTTTTGCGACATATCCGATTCGCAAGAAGAACTTGTCATAGGCATATGCGATTATGGCATCGAGTTGCTGAGATGATAGATTTCCGGGACATACATCAGCAACTTGAACTCCAGTTTTCCAGTGCTTGTCGGGATCCACGTAGCCGTCCATAACTAGTCTATCCCAAATGGGTAATCCATTATTTGCTACGAGTCTATTCAATTGAGGGAGATCAATATCTAGCTTGGTCGCAAATTCGACCGTATGAAGGATCTCCTCATATGTTTCACCTGGGGCACCCAGAATGAATGTCCCAAGGACCACGTCCATCCCCGCCCTACGAGCAGTATTGACTGCTTGCCTTGACAGTTCCAGAGTTATTCTCTTGTTATATATATCAAGGATTCTCTGATTTGCGCTTTCAATCCCCATAAGCTGGGATTCTCATCTGCAAGCCAGAGCCTAAACTTCACATAATCTGCGCTTGTGGAGGCCCCTTTCAATCCCCATAAGCTGGGATTCTCATCTGCAAGAAATAAAGCCCACGGCCTCCACCACTGTGCGCAGATCACTTTCAATCCCCATAAGCTGGGATTCTCATCTGCAAGCAGGACATCGGGCTGCAGGGCACTGCCTACATCACGCACACTTTCAATCCCCATAAGCTGGGATTCTCATCTGCAAGCCCAAACCAGAGAAGAAAGACCCAGATAAAGAGCTTCTCTTTCAATCCCCATAAGCTGGGATTCTCATCTGCAAGTCCCAAAAGACCCTGGCGGTCCAATCCTACCACCACCCTTTCAATCCCCATAAGCTGGGATTCTCATCTGCAAGTAGGATCTGTTTCCAAATTCCATTCGTTCTTTATGACCAACTTTCAATCCCCATAAGCTGGGATTCTCATCTGCAAGGGAGATCCAGAGAAAGGAGCTCCAGCATGGTCAGAAGCGCAACTTTCAATCCCCATAAGCTGGGATTCTCATCTGCAAGTTGTGATCGTATCGATGCCTGTAGATAGTGCTGTACTTGCCTTTCAATCCCCATAAGCTGGGATTCTCATCTGCAAGCCAGCCGTCTCAGTGTTTTGAGTCATCGAAGTCTGGGACATCTTTCAATCCCCATAAGCTGGGATTCTCATCTGCAAGAGAGGAGTGACTCCTGAGTGTGTGTTGTCAAGGTCATACCTTTCAATCCCCATAAGCTGGGATTCTCATCTGCAAGACATAACTCACGAGAGAGTGCGAGTACCTCTAGCACGTCCTTTCAATCCCCATAAGCTGGGATTCTCATCTGCAAGATGCCCAGATACCGACTGGACTAAACGGCGGAATAGCTTTCAATCCCCATAAGCTGGGATTCTCATCTGCAAGATAGAAAAGATACCTGTTGCCACCGGTCCGGCCACGTCACTTTCAATCCCCATAAGCTGGGATTCTCATCTGCAAGGAGCTATAATAGTGACATCATGATAAGGCTTAGAGATACCTTTCAATCCCCATAAGCTGGGATTCTCATCTGCAAGGAGCTATAATAGTGACATCATGATAAGGCTTAGAGATACCTTTCAATCCCCATAAGCTGGGATTCTCATCTGCAAGGAACAGATACAAGTATCTTCACCTGTATCTGGGCTCATACTTTCAATCCCCATAAGCTGGGATTCTCATCTGCAAGCTATACTCTGCATGTTGTAGGACTGCAACTCTACTGGCTTTCAATCCCCATAAGCTGGGATTCTCATCTGCAAGGCTCATCCAGAATAGCGACCCTCCGCAGACAAAGGTGATTTCCTTTCAATCCCCATAAGCTGGGATTCTCATCTGCAAGGAGGAGCCGACGACAAAGGGCCTCGTGAAGTCACGCTCCACTTTCAATCCCCATAAGCTGGGATTCTCATCTGCAAGTTAGGCCCCCCCCTGAATATTTGAAACCAAACGACTTTCAATCCCCATAAGCTGGGATTCTCATCTGCAAGAGGGAGTCCTCATGACCATGGTCTGTACAACTGAGTCCCTTTCAATCCCCATAAGCTGGGATTCTCATCTGCAAGGGTTTGTTGAACTCATGGCTAAGCAGGGTTGGACAAACTTTCAATCCCCATAAGCTGGGATTCTCATCTGCAAGAGGTACGAGGGTCTTCTGTCCGAAGTCCCAGTAATAGCTTTCAATCCCCATAAGCTGGGATTCTCATCTGCAAGGGCCTTTCTCTGGCAAGTCAATATCAATCGTGTACGATGACGCTTTCAATCCCCATAAGCTGGGATTCTCATCTGCAAGACTACTCAAGCGGGACCGGCGAATTTAGAGCGGTGCTGGCTTTCAATCCCCATAAGCTGGGATTCTCATCTGCAAGGGAATGATGTAGCAACAGACCTCTTCACCAACCTCGGCCCTTTCAATCCCCATAAGCTGGGATTCTCATCTGCAAGACTGTGAATTCACGGGGCAGACCAATGAAACCACGATCTATAAATCCCCCAAATATGTGAGTATCAAATACAAT
>CAYPUO010000328.1:0-4459 GCA_964413775.1 uncultured archaeon | reverse complement strand
CACCAAGATGAGACCGACTGACAGGTCAGCAATATACCAGGTCTGGTCCCAAGGAATGAATGCAAACGGAAGCAACACAACGACAAGCAGCAGCGAAGGTAAGAATCGATACATCCATCTCCTCGAGTTGTCCGGAATGATGGTTTCCTTGGAGATGAGCTTGATAGCATCAGCAAAGATCTGGACTCCTCCGTACTTTCCCATATGCATCGGACCACGCCTCATCTGGATACGTCCCCATAATTTTCGCGTGAACCAGACGAAATAGATGAGTGCCATCACTATGAAGATCAGGCCGGGAAACACTACAGCCTTGAAGATGAAGAAGAAGTTGTCAATGATTAATGACCATATCAGAACGATAAGGCCTTCGATCCAAATAATAATCCCATGGAGTAGACCGAGGATCCAGTCGATGATGCCAAAGAGCCAAGCGGGTATTCCTGCAAGCCAGTCAAAGAACCATTCGAATTGCATCATTTTTCTTGCACCTCCATCTAGCGATCCCACCATCCTGGGTAGGGATCAAGGCTTCCGAATATTACAATAAAGTCAGCAAATCTGGCACTTGGCACCAGATGCTTTAGTGAATAGTAGGACTGAAAACACGGGCCCCGGATTTTTGCTCTATACGGGGTCTGAGCCTTTTCAGTGGTCTTCAGCCAGAGTGTAGTTACGCCACGCGTTCCCTCGACACGTCCATATGCCTCTCCTTCAGGCAGCCTATTGGCCTTCCCTCTAGCCTTAGGGTCAACTATCGGCCCCTCAGGAACTTGTGGTAATAGCTGTTTTATGATGCTTGCGGAGGTCTTAATCTCCTTGAACCTCTGCACCATTCTGTCAAATGCGTCGCTCTCTCCGGGGTGGTCAGGATTCTCAACTATAGGGACTTCCCAGTCAGCCAGATCATACGCCAGATTAGGGTCCGGGTAGTCCTTACGGAGGTCCATCGGAATCCCACATGCCTTGATGTTGGGTCCCGAAAGTCCCCAGCGAAGAGCCTGTTTGACATCGAACTGCCCAACACCCTCTGTCCGCATCCTGAATACTGGACTGCCCATGAGCATATCCTCAAACTTCGCCATGTCATCGTCCATTCGCTTCATCGCAGTTTCCAACTTGCTGACCGATTTCTCAGTGAAATCGAATCGGGCCCCACCCGGTGTGCCAAAACTTGCTGCGTGACGAGAGCCCGTCAACTCCTCAAAGGCATCAAGGAAGAATTCTCGTGACACCCAGGGCCACAAAGTCATAGCGAAGAACCCAAGCTCTGCTGAGAACTGACCGAACCAGAACTGGATTGAGTGGATTCGGCTGGCCTCCATCATGATGGTACGCATTACCTTAGCCCGTTCAGGGACCTCAAGGTCGGCGATCTGTTCGACCGCGCTCAGATAGGGGTATTCAGCTAGAAATGCTTCCAGCATGCAGAGCCGTTCCATAATCAGGGACCCTTGTCTGAAGTTCCTATACTCTAGGCACTTCTCGGCAGAACGGTGGAAGTATCCCGCATTAGGGTCACACTCCACAATGTAGTCGCCAACAATCTTGAGCTTGGTCGCCCAGCCGTGGGCTGACACGTGCTGCGGGCCGAACCAGATATCTACTGACTCATCAACTAGATCAGGGCTCATTCATTGGCACCTCCCGTCTCTGCTTTCTTTGGATGTGGATGTGTTTGTTCCTCCAGTCTACTGCGGTCAGTTTGGAAGCTCTTCCGTAGAGGATACTTGCCGACTAGTTCGTCAGGCAGCAGCAGAGGGCGCAAGTCAGGATGACCATTAAACATGATACCAAACATCTCGTGGGTCTCTCGTTCGTGCCACTCAAATCCCTCGAATATGTTGCAGACAGAGTCCACTGCCGGTTCTGTGCCCTCCAGATTGACTCGCAACTGAACGAGCAGCTTGTTGTCTCGCGACCAGAATATGTAATTGACTTGATACTTGTCCTCTCCGAGATCAACGCCAAACAGGTTTTCGGGGAAAACCATTGGGAAGGTCTCATCGATAAGCGTGACCATGCCGCGTATCTGTTCCTTGGGAACAATGAACTCAACATGAGTGTCCTTCAGTAGATTGGCCTGAATGTCAGGATAGGCTACGCTAACCTTTCGAACAATCTCAGCACTGCCCACTCATGCCACCTCCGCCCGTACGGGTGTACCAAGATCAGCAGTCCCATATCGCCTGTTATACAGCAGCATCAACACCAGAGCGAGGGCAGTATGAGCAGCAGCAACTGAAATCACCAGTATAACAAGCCCTTGGGGAGTGTAGGAAAAGACTCCACCATAGACAGCCATGGAAACAAGCGCTATGTTTACGCCGTTCCCCATGATTTCCGCGCCAATTAGGATACGGATGAGGTTTTGTTTCACCATCATTCCGTACGCGCCAAGTCCAATCAGCATGAAGGCCACAGCTAGATACCACGACAGTGGGACCATTACTCATCAGCCTCCTCTACTGAAGCTTCATCTTCCGGCTCAGGCTTCTGCTCTGGCTGAGGCTCGGCTTCAACGCCGAACTCGCCTTTAATCTCGCCCAGTGCCTCAGCCTTGTCCATCTTCAGCAATGCGAGCGTCCCGACTAGT
Source organism: uncultured archaeon (assembly GCA_964413775.1). Taxonomy (GTDB): domain Archaea; phylum Asgardarchaeota; class Thorarchaeia; order Thorarchaeales; family Thorarchaeaceae; genus MP5-2226. Next base: position 1,863 of record CAYPUO010000328.1, on the reverse strand, counting down.
GTAGTGAATATGAGTAGTCCGATTATCTGCACGTATACCCCGTGTTCCTGCCAGAACCACTCAGCCAGCCCTTGTAGGCTCTGGGTAAAAGCGGGAATTCCTTGTGGGATAGTAAATGGCCAAGGAAAGGCAAGCGCGAGACCGGCGGACATGAACATAACTACAGCCGCCAGGAACAGGCCAAGCTTACGTTTTCTCGGCGATACAAGCGATTCAAGTGTAGTATCTTGAGCATGCGGGAGCAGGAGTACACCAAATATGATGAGGGCGCTTATGCCGCCCGTATAGACAGCAATCTGCATCCCAGCGATAAAGGGGGCGTCAAGGAGGAGGTAGAAGCCAGCAACAAACGTTGCCATGAAGCCGAAGAAAAAGGCCGCATAGACAATGTCCTTATGCTCCAGAGCAAGATAGGCCAGACCTAGGATAAGGGCTGCAACCAGAATAAACTCCACCTGCTCAAACAGTGCGAGAATTGGTTCTATAGCTTGCATCTTCTTCACCTCAGCTGTGCGTCTGTGACGCCTCTCTAGCTTTCTTTGTCTCTCTGTACAACTCAAGGGTCTCCTTGCCGTTGAGAACCGACTCTGGCAACATCTTCATGGCGAATCCCATGCCACCCATTACAATAATGATGAAAATCAAGCTCTGCCAGAGGATCATGGCATCTAATCTTAGTGTAGAGGCTGCAAGCAGCCAGAGAAATGAGCCCATTATATCCATTACAACGAATAGAATTGTATACACCAGATAGTTATACGGGTAGGATATCCGTGCAGTGCCAATAGGCTCTTCCCCGCACTCATAGCTAGAGGTCTTCTCAGAGTTCTGAAGGACATGTGGTCTCAGGACCCATGAAGCCAAGAGCATAACAACGACCAGAACCATCGCGAGCAGAGCCCAAACCAAAACCGGTACAAAGTCGACATACAACCTCATGCGTCCAGACCATCCTTTCTTTGGTGCTTCTCGAGGCGCCTCCCTCTGAGCAGGCTGGACTCTTCCCCGTATTCAGTGAGGTAAAAGTGTTGTTCCAGTTCCATGCTGTGTTCAGGCCTCGAGGCTATCTATCATCAGATGCAAGACACAGGGCAATAAAACCAAGTGATAAACCTCGTGCTTGGCTGCTTACGTTTTGTCGCGCTGACATCGCGTAGTATCGTTACCCTGTAACTTGAAGCCGTCGATAAACCTGACCATTTTAAAAACGCTTCGCCCCTCTCTAGGAGGAGTTAAATATCGTATTAGTTTTCTTGAGGACAGTTGATACAATAAAGGAGACCTGTGATTATATTGAGTACACGAGATGAAGGAGGTTTCTTCTACTATCTAGCGTTGCTGATTGGGATGGGCCTTGTGGGCGCCTATATGTGGTACATACTTGTGACACCGTCCCCATACGAAGTGTATAATTTCATAATGTACATTAGTGGAGCACTTCTTGTTGCAACGTCATTCCTGTTTGCGTATGCAAAGACTCGGACTTCGAGAGTCTTGATGACTGTGCTCTCAGGAATCATAGGTGGAATGCATTTCTTCCTAGACATAGCACTCTATGACTACGTAATGGGACTGATACTGTTTGCATGGCTAGCTTTTGGTGTGCTGCTATCTTTTGCGGCCTTCAATTGGCTGCTTGAATAGAGAAAAGGTTACTCGGTAGTCTCGGTTGGGGCTACCGGAGCTTTTTCACTCTCTTCTTCTTTTTTGGGTTCTGGAGTAGTTTCAGCCTCCACTTCAACAGTGGGCTCTTCACGTGGTGGGCCGTAATGCAGTGCCTTCACATCAAGTATACCTTCAGTATACGCTTCAAAGTCCTCGGTCATTGATAGCATCGCTGCACCGCCTGCCATAAGTACCGCT
>CAYPUO010000327.1:0-4464 GCA_964413775.1 uncultured archaeon | reverse complement strand
CATCTTCTTTTGTAATCTCTGGCTTCCAAGCTTGAAACGGGGTTAATAGAAAGGCGTAGAAGACCTTGAAGGCACAGATACCCAAGAGGTAGTACCCAAAGATCATCCATCCTATGCTAGCATTCGCCACAGGGTCTGCGGCGTATGCAGCCGTATCCAAGAACCAGTTTGGCACAAAGACCAAGATACCTGTTTTTGCCAGACCTGGGGCTCCAATGACAACAAACGGCTTCCGCCTGCCCCATCTCGTATCGATGTTGTCACTATAGTAACCAATGAGCCAGCCAACTAGTCCAATGACAATATAAGAGAGAGCAAGCGCAAGCCCATTTAGGAACCAGTTCAGCGCGAAGACAGTGCCATATATCCAGAAGGCAGTGAGACCAACCAGAGAGAGCAAGAATGATGAGCCAAACCGTCCCATCCCATAGGAGACTTTCTTGTAAAAGGGAAGCATAAGCATAGAACCTCCAACATACGAACAGTATCAATCTTCATATGCAATCCCAGATTTAAGTTCTCGTTAACGAGTTTCTTATGTGCTGCTCTCACAAATCCCCTCTTCTATGGTCTCACATCGAGGTTCTCATATTTACTTGGATCTGCATCAAACGTATTCTTGCAATACTGCGCACAGAAGTAATACCTCTTTCCCTTGTAGTCGCTATAGAGAGAGGCAGTCGCTGTGTCAACATCCATCTTACATATAGGATCTGTTGCGACTCGAGGCTCATTCTGAAACCCAGGTTCATCTGAATCCTCATATGCTTCAGGATTGCCGTCAAAGGTATCCTTACAATTCTGCGAGCAGAAGTAGTATCGTTTTCCTTGATAATCACTATATAATTCTGCAGAGTTAATCTCGACCTTCATCTTGCAGATCGGATCTATTGCTTCGTTGCCTTCTTGATATGCGGCAGGCGGTATGTCAGAGACCTTCTTCTCCGTATGTTCAGGCTTGAATCTGTTCAGCAGGAGAGCATTTGAAACAACGCTCACACTTGATAGGGCCATAGCAAGACCTGCGAACTGAGGTTGCAGGTAAATGCCAAACGACGGATAAAAAATACCAGCTGCAATGGGGAGCAGCATCATGTTGTAGATAAGAGCCCAGAAAAACCCTTGTCTAATCTTGCCCATCGTCTTCTTGCCTAGCTGAATGCCAGTAACGACATCAAGAAGATCATCTTTCACAAGTACGATGTCGCCTGACTCTACAGAAACATCGGTTCCAGAGCCTAGGGCAATTCCTACGTCGGCTTGGGCGAGTGCTATGGCATCGTTCACACCATCGCCGGTCATGGCCACAGTTTTCCCATTCTCTTGCAGCCTTTTGACCTCATTCGCCTTATCACTTGGTAGGACCTCGGCGAGCACATTCGAGATTCCTACGCTTTCTGCGATGGACTTCGCCGTGAGTTGCCTATCGCCAGTTATCATCCACACGTCAAGACCTAGAGCCTTCAGGGATTGCACCGCGCGAACGGAACTCTCTTTGAGTTTGTCGGCTATTGCAAGTACAGCAAGAGGCTTTCCCTCCAAGGCAGCATACACCGTTGTCTTGCCCTCTCCTTGCAGGGTCTGGACACGACCCTGTACATCTGGAAACTCCACAGCCATGTCAGACATGAACTGCTCATTACCAACCAGAACCCTAGAGCCATCGACGTCTGCCATCACGCCTTTTCCAGATTCATATGTGAAGTTCTGAGCTGAGGGAATGGCAATACCTCTCTCTTGAACGTAGTAGACTATAGCTTCAGCAAGCGGATGCTCACTGCTTTTTTAGACTGCGGCAATGAGCTGTAGGGTTTCATCCTCGCTAGTCTTCCCCAAGACCTCTATATCGGTAACAGTTGGTCGCCCAAGTGTAAGGGTGCCAGTCTTGTCAAATACGATCGTGTCAATCTTGGGAATTGTTTCAAGTCCATCTCCAGACTTGATGAGGATTCCATTCTGGGCACCCTTCCCGATGCCAACCATAACTGCTGTGGGGGTTGCCAAACCAAGTGCACACGGACAAGCTGCAACGAGTACAGCTATCATGAAATTCAGGGCTAGGTCCCAAGGCGTCCTCATGATGAATGTCCAGAACAGAAAAGTTGCGAGCGCAAGAAAGAGAATAGCTGGAGTGAATACCTCCGCTATTGCGTCGGCTTTCCTCTGAATCGCAGGTTTGTTTGTCTGTGCCTCTTCAACCATTCGTACGATCTGAGATAGGACCGAGTCCTGACCAACGCTGGTGGCCTGTGCTCTCAGTACGCCATTCTTGTTTATGGTACCACCAACTACAGAATCACCAGCCTTCTTTTCAACAGGTACAGACTCGCCAGTAATCATCGACTCGTCTACAGAGCTCTTGCCGTCGATAACTCTGCCATCAACCGGCACTCTATCGCCAGGACGGATGAGAACAAGGTCTCCTACTTCAACATCTTCAATAGGGACTACCATTTCCTCATCGTTTCGAATGACTGTCGCTATCTTGGCTTGGAGATCCATCAATGCTCGTATGGACCTGGAGGTCCTTCCTTTTGCGATTGCCTCCAGAGTTCGGCCAAGAAGAATGAAGGCTATTAGTAGCACTGCCGCATCATAGAACGGCGTGTAGCCTGTAAGCACGAATGTCGTCGCAACTGAGTAGAAGTACGCCGCAGAGGTGCCCAACATGACAAGGGTGTCCATGTTAGTCTTCAGATGCCTCAATCCCCGTAATGCAGCCTTGTAGAATGGATACCCGCCAATGAATTGAACAGGCGTAGAGAGGATGAACATAATGAGTGTCCGTGTAGATTCGGCTGGGATGAGCGCATCAAGGACGCCCAAATGAATGAGCACAACAGGAATTGCAAGGGCTATTGAAAAGGCAAGAAGTAGCGAATAGGAGCGGATTTCCTTCTCGCGAGCTAGTGACTCACGATCGGCCTGAACCATCTCCGTGTCCTCAGGTTCAAATCCAAGTTCCTTCAGGGCTCTTCGCACCGTCTTGAATGTGACTAGTGAATCATCGTATTCCACTAGCATCCTCTTGGACTCAGGGTAGCTCCTTGTTGAAATGATGCCATTAATCTCAACGAGGGCATTTTCCATCTTGGAGAAATCCGCAGCAGTTGGCGTTCCAGAAATAGTCAATGTCATCACAGCTCTCTTTGCCCGGTAGCCAGTGGAGTCCACAGCATGCTCCAGAGTCTCACGGTTGACAGTCGACGAATCGTAGTCGACAATTGCTTTCTCATCAAGGAGACTGACTGTAGCTTTGATTACTCCATCTTGAGACAGGAGGGTCTTCTCGATGGTTGCAACGCAAGATGCGCAGTGCATCCCCTCGATTCGTAGCGACATCCTCGACCCGGTTTCTTGCTCTGATTCCTTGCTCATTCCAAACTATTCCTCCTAGTGACTGTGCTCGACATAGAGGTCATTCTTGTATGCCCGAGCACAATGAACACAGCAAAAGGACAGTGTGACTCCATCAATCTCTTCATGGTAAGCGCCGTCAAAAACTCTGGCTCCACAGCTTGCACATGTTTCCAGCGATGGCTCTAGTGCAGACGCAGTTATAGCTGCAAACCTCCTGAAAAGGCGTGCAGTGAACTGATGTCCCTTTTTCGTAAGAGAATATTCCATCTTCGGTCGCTTCCCTACTGAAACATCTACTCTCTTTACCAATCCGCGAGACTCCAGACTCTGCAGAAACGGATACAGAGTCCCTGCGCTCAAGGAGCTACCTGTTCGGGCTTTGTAAGCTCGCATCAGGCCATATCCATGTGTGGGACCTTCGTTAAGAAGCAGCATCATGTAGAACTGTGAGAAATCTGAGAGGATGTCAGATATCTCTCCAGCTGAATTATCGGATGACTTACTCGGGACCATATTAATCAACTCATCTACAGAGTATCTGTGTGGATATATCTATGTGGATATATATGGTTAAGGGTATGGAATGAAAAACTGGATTGGGCGGAAAGTAGTTACCCGATGAAGAGATCGCTCTCGTCCTCATCCTCAGCTTCAGCCATCATCTGAAGTAGTTCCTCGAAAGTAGTTTCTATATTATAACCAGTCTTGGCGGAGGTCTCTCTAAACACAGCCGGCACCTTAAGTTTGTCAATGAAGTACTTGGTGAACTTCACACCCTCGTCCGGAGTAACCATCTGACTCTTAGGCTTCCCCTCTCTCAGGTCGGTCTTATTGCCAACAATCACAGTTGGAGGCAGAGGACCCATGTTCTTGTAGGCTTCTACCAACCACTTGCTGGCATTGTCAAATGAGTCGCGATCAATAACAGAATAAACAAGGATGATCCCATTACATCCATGATAGTAATGGCCCCTCACCTGCTTGAATGATGGTTGGCCAGCTAAGTCCCAGATGATGAATTTAACAACCTCATTATTGAACAATACTCGCTTCGTGGCAAGGTCAACGCCATCCCCAGGGACCTTCTTGGGATTCCGATTCTCG
>CAYPUO010000326.1:0-4467 GCA_964413775.1 uncultured archaeon | reverse complement strand
GATAGAGGCCGCACCATGAGCCATCAATACCGTTGAGATAGTTGTCGGCGAAGATAAAGTGGAGGTCCGTGTTCACAATTCTGAACAAGTGACGTGATGCCTCAATCAAATATCCTGAAATGAGAACTGGATCTGATGCTGTGCCGCTGCCTTCCCAGCCCTCTACGGTAGCTTGTGCAAGGAGGTCGTTATTCCCATTGACTGCAATTGGAACATGTCTGACATGTTTCTGAGCAAGCTGCATAGACGCCATTGGAAAGTTATGTGTGCCCTGGACTTGTGGGTTAGTGTTGATTGGCAAGAACGGAGAGAGCACAACGATTGCCAGTAATATAATCTCCATATGGTCTTCTAGTCTTAGCATTTCTCTCTCACTCTGGATGCATGGTGCTAAAAAGGTTCTACTCAGCGTATTCTCTTCATAATGGCAAGCATCATAGCAACAACCACGACGCTAAGAATTGAAGAATAGAATATCAGAACAGTCCCTTCTCCAAAGATGTTCAACAGTACAGACACCCATGTCTGGTCCGACGCCATGTTTCCTGCGCTATCGTAGAAGGCTGCTGTATAATTGTGAGACCCCACTGAAAGGCCATCAAGGGTGAATTTGAGCTGGCCACCATACCAATAGCCACTCATTACCTCGCTTCCATCAAGAAACACCCTACACGAGAACATGTGCGCGTCTGACGAGTTCCAGTGAATGTAGTGACCAGTTTCGCCAACGTAGAGTCTCACATCATCGTCACCACTGACTGATGGGGCAAGAGTATCTGACAAGAGTGTGGGAAGCGAGTCGTTCTTGCTAAACACTCCTGGAATCGGATACGGACCTGTACCGTTATAGTCGCTCCAGCGGTTACCGACCCACTCATCGGTTCTCCCTCGGCCTACTGTGCTATCATCCAGCGCATTTGTGGTGGTGTGAAGGGCATATCCTATATACTCTCCATTCCAGCCAATGGAGTTTGAGAACACATAGATTTCACCTGAAGTCTGATCAATGTGGATGCCATGTCCAAAGTTTCCATATAGGACGCAGTCAGTTATGTTGATTCTCTGACTGCGTTGTATAACGAGTCCGTTGTCACTATGATGTATCCGACAGCTCTGGACCTCGGAGCTATTTACACCAGACAAAGACACACCAGATGCATCACCAACGATATCGTTGTCTATGATATCTAAGGATGTGCTGTTGTCTGCTTGGATTCCAGACAAGTACGCTCGTACAGTACAATCCTGGATTGTCCCGTTGCCCATGGCATTGAGATATATTCCGGCGTCAGCTGATCTCATAACAGAGTGCCTGATTATGAAATATGCAGAGGTGTGCTCGATTACGACGCATTGACCATAGTTGTTTGAGATATTCATGTATTCCAGAACATAGGGGTCGGCTTTGGTCCCACTTCCATTGAACCCCCTCAACTGAAAGTCTGAGTTGCTCTCAATAAAAATGGGAGCATGGTTCGTGTACTGAGCCGTGTGAAATGCAGGGGAAATGATGAAGCTGCTCTCTCCTTGAACTCTTGGAATCCCACTTGGAATAATCCCAAACGAGAACGCCAGGAGCATCACTGTGATGACTAGGCTTATCGAGCTCCGAATCTTGTATCCCTCCACCTTGTTCAAGCCCCTTCGGTTTTTGTGCTTTTTCTTTGAAGCGATTCGGCATCAAGTCCATTGAGGTCAAGGAACCGCTTCCTATATTGAGCATTCTTGAGGTATATAACGACTCTATCCTTCCCGCGGTCAATGAGCAGGAACTTGACGTATCTTTCAAGGGACCTGGGGTAGAATCCGTACAGTATTGACGCAATCATTGCAACAAGCAGGGCAATCGTCGCGAAGAGTGCTGTAACAAGAGGCCGAGAGTACTGAACTGCAGTGAGCAGTTCCAATGAGAAATATAGCAGTGGATAAAACAGCAACATAAAGCTAACAATCGAAGCGACTTTCTTCCTCGAGGTTGTAATCGTATCGCTACCATGAAGAAGACATGCAGGAATCCAGAATATCACTGCATTGCTCAGACTAGGCATTGCACTGTCGTCTATCCTACTCGCTGCGGACCAGCTTCCGACCAGTGCTCTTCTCTCTGTCAATCTGTCCACAGTTGTTTCAGTTGCAGTCAGGGTGACTAAATCCTCTGCTTCATCCATGCAGACTGGGCATATCTCTGGAAATCGGATCTTTGAAATGCGAGCCTTGACTGCACCTTCTCTCTCCCTTTTACTGAGTGTGAGGTCGTCTTCTCTCATGCTGCTCTACTCTGGTGGCGGCATAATGACAATCTGGACGCTAGTTAATGGTTGGCCGTCCATCTTCTCTGATGCCTCAAAGGTATCAAATGCCATCTGGTAAACAAACCGTTTCTCAAGCTTCTTGATCTCATGAGCGATTCGCACGCCAAGCCCTGTTCCCTTAAAGCCAAATCCGCGAATGGCAACCATTTTCTTGTCATTCTTGACCAGATCAGTGACGGTCTGGGCAATCTTGGGGACGTTAATTCGGCCTGCGTTCTGGGAAACCTCAATCAGTACATAGTCTCCTGTATCAAATACCCCTACATCATCCTCCAGCGTAATGACCACCAATGCACCTATCAGTTTCAATTGTTCAGGAATTCTATCTTGGATGGACATACGGTAGCCATGACGCGAAGCACCTAAAAACTTCGTTGTCCAAGACACATATGCCAACCCTCATATGGGAAGTTCGGGCCTCGATAGGCCGTGATTCCTCACGATGCAAAACACACCGTCACTACGCAGTAGAATGGATCGGAAGAAGGCCGCTGCCATCTTTGTTGCAGCTGTGGTTGTCTTGTCGGTTTCAGCTATCGCGTGGTGGTATCCTACAACGCAACCTGATGTCCGAATTGGCTATCTGACTCAGGACCTACATCAGCTTGCACTGAGGGTAGCCATTGTCAATGGTTGGTTTGCTGAGGCGGGCCTGAATGTTGAACTTCTGTCCTACCAGAATGGAGCGTATGAGATGGATGGTTTTCAAGCTGGACAAATAGATATGGGATATCTTGGTATAGCTCCTGCTCTCGTCAAGACCATCAATCAGGGGATCGGTGTGACAATTCTGGCCGGAGTGAACTCTGAAGGTTCATCTATTGAGGTCATGAAATCGGAATACGATTCTGGGATGATTACATCGATGGCAGATTTGGCAGGAAAGACCATCTATCAGCCCGGTCCGTCAACCGTTCAGAACTTCCTGCTCAGGCTTGCATTAAGTCAATCCGGAATGACTGTCGATGACGTGGATTTGCATGTTCTCCAAGTCCAGAACATGGCAGATTCTCTTAGTGCGAATGCCCCTGCATTTATCGCATGGGAGCCGTTCCCATCCCTTGCCGAGTACAATAACATCTCTGTGCCTCTCTTGACATCACATGATATCTGGCCAAATCATCCGTGCTGTGTACTTGCTTCAACCAACAGTTTTCTCTCAAGCAATCCCACCATTGTACAGAAGGTTGTTGCCATCCACGTCCGTGCCGAAGCCTGGATATTGAGCCACCCAAGCGAGGCTCTGTCCATTGCTGTGAACTGGCTGGGTGTTGATCAGGCGCCCGTAGAAACTGCCCTCGGTCGCATTATCTACAACTATACTATCAATGCTGCCGGTATCCAGACCTACTTGCAGTTTCTGGTCAATCAGGGCCTCGTTCAGATGGACCCCTCTGAGATTGGACCGTTCCTCTCGACCTTCCTCAACGACACGTACATCTAGTTCTGATAGACTAGCGACAGACACAAAAGCAGCCAGAGATTTGAATAACTGAGAGAAATGGCACAGCACTCCACAGATTCAGCTCAGACGCCCCTCCCTAGCAAACGAAAAGAGAGTACACTACCTTCTCTCCGCGACATATTGGTCAAGGGAGTACTTCCGCTTGTTATTCTTCTTGTTCTGTGGCAAGTTATCGTGATGGTTGCCTCTCGAAACACAGCGCATCCAATTGGCTTGGACGGGGTTGTTAATTCCTTTATCGAGCTTCTCGTTAAGGGCGATACGGACGGTCACACGCTCATTGAGCATACCGGCATGAGTCTGTACCGCGTGATTCTAGGATTTTCTGTTGCCGCACTCACAGCCATTCCTCTTGGTATTGCGGTTGGCCGTTACAAACTGGCTGATCAGATTCTTGGTCCCGTTGTGGAAGCCACTCGTCCAATACCTCCGATTGCCTGGATTCCGATTTCCATCCTTATCTTCCAAGCAAGCTTCATAGGTGCTCAAGTATTCATTATCTGGATTGGAGCGTTCTTTCCGATTCTGATCAATACAACTGCAGGAGTGAAGCGAACAGACCCTGTTCACTTAGACGTTGCATGCACATTCGGGGCAAGTGAGTCACAGATGTTAAGAAAGATCATCTTGCCTTCGGCAGCTCCCGAGATCTTTGCAGGTCTCCGGATCGGTTTTGGGATAGGTTGGATG
>CAYPUO010000325.1:0-4483 GCA_964413775.1 uncultured archaeon | reverse complement strand
AAGGAATACCAATACTTCCATAAGCTCACCTCAAACGCAGTTATACCAAGCACCGAAGATGAGTAGGGGTTAATAGTGTTTTCTAGCTCTGGGCATTCTCTAGTTTGAACTAGTTTGCTTATACCAGGCGACAGCGCCTCCCGCTCTAAGTAGTTCAAGCATTTTGGATGGGATTCTGCTAAAGGAGAATGTAGTTCCAGTTTCTTCTAACTTGACCTCACCTTTGATAAGATCGACCTTCAGATGCATGTCCTCTCTCACCTGCTGAGACAGTCCCTTCACGACAAGCGCCGGCAATCCGATGTTGAATGCATTTCTGTAGAAGATTCGAGAAAACGACTCAGCAAGGACGCATCCAAATCCCAGTGTTTTTAGGACCATGGGGGCCTCTTCTCGGGATGAACCACTGCCAAAATTACATCCCGCAACAACAATATCTCCTTTTGAGGCGACTGTGGCAAAATCTGGTCGTATCACTTCAAAGGTGTGCTTTGCCATTTCTTTGTAGTCAAGCAGCTGCAAATATCTTCCTTGGATTATCTGGTCTGTATTGATGTCATCCCCAAAGACCCTCGCTTTCCCCTCGAATTGCTCTACGAAGCCCATGCTACTTACACCTCTCTCGAATCGGTTATTGTGCCTCTCAGTGCACTTGCGGCTACCGTTGCTGGTGACGCGAGGTAGACAATCGAGTCAGGATGTCCCATCCTTCCCCGAAAGTTTCTGTTTGTGCTGGACACACATACTTCGCCAGGGCCTAGCACGCCAAGGTGCCCTCCAATGCATGCCCCACACGTGCTATTGGTAACAATGCCCCCCGCAAGCATCAACGTTTCAACAATGCCTTCACGCAGGGCTGTCATGTATGTTTCACGACTAGCCGGCGTTACTATCAATCTTACACCTTTTTTGATGCGTTTTCCTTTCACAATGTCCGCAGCTATCCGTAGGTCCTCGAGTCTGCCGTTTGTACAGGACCCAATGAATGCTTGGTCAATATCGACCGTTCCAATCTCAGCGATTGGCTTTCCATTCGCAGGGCTATGTGGTGTAGCGACATACGGCTCCAACGGTTGAGCATCAAGGTCGTATTCATAGGTTTCGACATACTCGGCGTCCTTGTCTGGAACGACTTCATTCCAGCTCCTCATTGGCGCATATTTCGCTAGCCAGTCAGTGACGCTATTATTTACAGGCATAATGCAGCACTTGGCTCCTGCCTCAACGCTCATATTACACATCGTCATCCTTGACGCTACGGAGAGTCGATCAATGAGCGAGCCACTCATTTCCATGGACATGTAATTGGCTCCATCTGTCCCTAATTCTCTTATTATTTTGAGGATGAGGTCCTTGCTCATTACCCTCTTGGGCAGCGTTCCTTTGACAACGATTCTCATGGCCTCTGGGACTTTCAGCCATATTTTACCCGTTGCCAAAATCATGGCGCTGTCTGTTGCAGCCAGTCCTGTTGAAAATGCATTGAACGCACCGTAGGTTGTTGAATGAGAGTCACTGCCAATAACAAGGTCCCCGGGGGCTACGAGACCTTCCTCAGCAAGCACTTGGTGACAAATGCCTCCCTCAACATCGCAGAAGTGCCTGATCCCCTGCTCTTGGACAAACTGCCTGTTTCTCATGTGAATCTGAGCGCTCTCTGTATCTGGAGCAGGTGCCCAGTGATCATTCACAACCAATATCCTCTCAGGGTCCCACACTTTCTTGGAACCCATCTCCTCCAATATCGGGATGATTCGTGAGCCGAGGACCTCATGGACCATGATTAGGTCAACTGATGCATCTATGATTTCACCAGCCTCGGCCTTTCCGTCATCCGTGTGCGGTGCAAGGATCTTCTCAGCAAGCGTCATTCCCATTGGCTAATCGCCTCCTTCTACTCTAACATTCTTGATAATCTCATTGGTAACAACCTTTGTTCCTGCTGGGCTGACCGTGTTCCAAGCCCCAGAACAGATATCGTATGTGCGTGTTCTTCCTTGGCGAAGGACATCTGAAACTGCACTATCGATAGCAGCTGATGCCATTCGACATCTATTGTCATTATGCTTGTTACCAATCCATTGCAAGAGCATTGCACCAGAGAGGATTGACGCTATTGGGTTAGATATGCCCTTTCCAGCGTACTTGGGTGCTGAACCATGAACTGGTTCGAATACCGCCTTTGTGTCTCCTATGCTCCCGGCAGGAGCCATACCAAGTCCCCCCTGAATGGCAGCTCCAAGGTCAGTTATAATGTCCCCAAACTCATTCGGGGCAACTACCACATCATAGTACTCCGGTTTTCTGATAACCCATTGAGTAAACGCGTCTACATAGGCATAGTCGCGCTGGATACTTGGGTACTCATTTGCTACTTGGTCAAATGCACTTCTGAAGAGCTGACATCCTGCAAGAAGATTGCTTTTATCGACGCAGGTCACGCGTTTCGTGGCATCTTCTGGGCATCCTCCCCGAAGGTTGGCTATCTCAAAAGCATGTCTAGAAACTCTCAGGCTTCCCTTTCTTGTTATCACCCTACTATCAACTACCCTGTCAGCATTGGCTGCGCGGGATGGGTTGGCTTGGGGTGCATAGAGGCCTTCCGTGTTTTCGCGAACCATCACCATGTTGATGTCATTGTGGTCCTTGCCGGCCAGAGGTGTCGGGACACCCTCATAGAGACGCACGGGTCGTACGTTTGCATATAGGTCAAGTTCAAGACGCAGTCCTATCACAACGGAATATCCTGCGAGGTGGCCATCAGGGCGAAGTACCGATTTTCCGTCTGCAGTGCTGGCACCTACTGCGCCAAGGAGTGTTGCATCTGCTTCCCCTTTCGTGAATTCCTCTGCTTCAACGGACCACTCTCTTCTATGCTTAAGGAAGTACTCTCCTCCACACTCGAACTCAGAGAAGTCAAGGCTGAATCCGGAGACCACATCTTCGGCTGCCTTCATTGTCCTGACGGCTTCAGGAATCACTTCTCTGCCTATGCCATCACCAGGAAGAACTGATATCTTGTACTTCTTACCCAATCAAACCACCTAATAGCTTCCTAGCCAACCAATGTCCTTTCCAGCATCATCAATAATGTTGACCATCGTGTCATACCTGGTGCCATCATGGTATCTGATCCGACATGATATTGAGAATTCTCGATTGCACTCATTACATCTTACTCGCCAAGTTTCTATGGTGGTCTCGGTCCCTTTCCCTGTGATATTCTCTGGCTCTGACTTCAAATCAAGAAGAGATAGGTCTCCTCCGTTGCAGTATGTGCATTCTTTCAGGGGTATGCCTTCCATTCCTCTCCTCCCGAGTGCCACAAAGATTTCGTCAGGGAGTTCATCAAGGGACCTTTCTTCAGGCAATCAATTCACCTTCCTTAACCCAGTAACCATTACGGATAAATGAAGCTACCTACATTGGCAGTACTATGAGATTGGTTACGTATTCCCGGCTTGGTGTCCCTTCCATTGGAATCGAACTTGAGGACGGGATCCTAGATATTCCTGAGGCGGCCTCTCGTTTTGGCCGGATGCATCATGTCCATGGCAAGATGTTCCCGGGTACAATGATAGACCTCTTGCAATGGCCGGATGGCATTGAAGTTGCTCAGCAGATTTTGGATCAGTATAACGAATCTCAGCCCGATGGTCGCCCTCTGCTATACAATGCCAGTTCCACTAGACTTCTTCCTCCCATCGAGCGTCCGGGCAAGATTGTTGCGCTGGGACTAAACTATCGGGACCATGTTGAAGAAACAAAATTGGAGCAACCAGAATTTCCAGTTGTCTTTGCGAAGTTTCCTTCATCTGTGATAGGCCCCGGAGACGAGATAGTCTTGCCTCACGTTAGTAAGAAAATAGACTGGGAGGTAGAGCTTGGTGTTGTTGTTGGGCAGACCTGTAAAGACGTTGAGATCAAGGATGCGCTTGACTTCGTCGCAGGGTATACGGTACTGAATGATGTTACGGCTCGCGACCTTCAAGGTCATGACGGACAGTGGGTGCGAGGAAAGTCAATTGACACATTCTGCCCCATGGGTCCCTGCATTATCACGGCAGATGAGCTTGGTGATGCTTCGGGACTGAAGATGCACACAAAGGTAAATGGAGCCATGAAGCAGGACTCGAATACGTCTAACCTTGTACATGATGTGCCACACATAGTTTCGTACCTGTCTCAATCATTCTCACTTGAAGCTGGCGATGTCATCGCCACTGGCACTCCCTCCGGTGTCGGTTATACACGTAGTCCCCCAGAGTACCTCAAGCATGGTGATGAAGTCGAGGCCTATATTGAAGATATAGGTTACCTGAAAAACAAAGTGGTGTAGTATGAATCTCAGTGGGTGAACTTGAGTCGGACAGTCTGCCCACTGTTGAATTTACGTTTCACTGCTACAACTTCAGGGGCAATCTCCGCGAAGCTGACCATCTCATCTTCGACGTAGGCTCTTGAGGGAATCCACTCTTCGTTG
>CAYPUO010000324.1:0-4494 GCA_964413775.1 uncultured archaeon | reverse complement strand
TTCCAATGCCTTACCAAGGGCATCATAGAATGCAGTAGCATAGTTCGGGTATCTCAGTGAATCGAGTACTTTCCATATCTTGCTCTTCCGAGGATCCTCATGCTCTCCTTTGCGTGTCAGTGGTAGGAGTTGCTGGAAGGTCGAGTTGAAGATAATGATGCTAACCTCATCCTGTGGATTGATTTGGGATGCAAGGATTTCCTTTGCTCCTTCTACTGCAGCCTCAATTCTGTCTTGGGCACGCATACTGCCTGAGTAGTCTATCACAAAGACAATGCTCTTCTTGAACTGAATCGACCGTCGGAGTTTCTCTGCTTCTCTCCTTGTTTCATGACTGGACTCGTCAAGCTGGTCTAAGACATCTGCGAGATGCTGCATCGAATACACTTGCAACCAGTATTCTTCGGTCCTCTCAGCATAGTGGATCGCGTCAGTATATGCCGCCTTGGCTTTCTTCCAGTTCTTCTGCCCCTCATAGAACTCACCCTCATGGTAGTTTATGTATGCCAGTCCTCTATCATACTTGTGCTTTTCAGCAATCTTCTTTGCCTCAGTAAATTTGGATCGTGCTTCGCTTGCTCGCTCCTGCTTCATCAATACCAGACCCATTGCATCATATCTTCTGGCGAGCCCCCTGACGTCTCCGGTGCTCTCGTCCAAGGCTTCTGCATCCTCCAGTCTTGCCATAGCTTCATCATACTGCTGCTGGTCCATTTTGACTAGGGCAATATTGTGATATACTGATGCGATTCTGTCCATGGCGTCTGTTTCATCCAGTCCTCCTGTTTTTGCCTTCTCGAGTATCTCTTTTGCAATGTCTAGAGACCTCATGTAGTACTCCTCAGCATTACCCGTTTCTCCACGCTGCCTGAAGACATTACCAATGTTCAGTAACATGGTCTGCTCACCAACATCAATATCAAGTCGCTTGCTGATTTCTAGCAGGTTCTGATAGTTAGCTAACGCACGGTTCAGGTCGCCCCGGATGAAAGCTTGGTTTCCAAAACGGACAGCTTCTTGGAAACTAAGAAGCGCATCTACAGTTGTCCCAATCTCTTCAAACATGGCTCCTGTTGCAGTAATGCTTCTTGTGTAGTCCTGTTTCGCCATCTTCTCAACGAGGTGAGTCATCTCCTTGATAGGCTCCACGACTGCTCTTCCTCTTCGATATGAAACCCCTCCAACAACCATCGCTACAGCTCCTAGAACACATCCTAGGATTATTGTCAAGAACAGGGTCTGTGATTGCACTAGAGTCAGAATATCCGCTGCGGGTTTCACTACTTCCGATGCAGGAACAACCACTGCCAAGAGAAAGCCGGTGTTTGGCACTGTATCATAGGTTAGATACCAATCAACTCCGTTCTTAGTGAAATTCATCTGTCCTTTCGGAGTACTGAGGGCGTTTTGCAGAATCGGCGCAAATGCTAAGGCTTCGCTCGATGAATTAAACTCAAGATCAAGTAAAGTTTCTCGCTCATCGGTAAGGTGCGGATGTGCAAGTACATCTCCATCTCGTTCGAGAATATACCCGTATCCACTATCTAACACGTGAATGTTTAGTACACTTGTGAGTACTGTATCCAAGGTGACATCTGCTGAAACGACTCCTATTAGCGTTCCATTATCGAAGTAGATGGGTCTCCCCAAGGATATCACCAGTCCCGTAGAAGGGTCACCATATGGACTTGTAATAGCTATGCTGTTATTTCCAAAGGGAATTGACGCTGCATTAGTGTACCACTCCTCAACCTGTGGATTATAGTCTTCAGCGGCCGTCGGTCCAAGGAAATACTCAAGGTTGTCATATGGATAGTTTATGAAGAGATGACTTGGACACACGCTCTGGTCAAAATTCATGTACAGCCATATGTAATCCGAACTCATCTCGTGGAGGGATTTGAACACGTCATCCATATTGCTGGAAACATTCAGGAAGTATTCTGCATTGGCGTCAAGAGAGAACGGATCGCCGGGTGTTGGGTAGTTGTTTCTGGGCATATAGTAACAGCTAGTTGCGAACGAGATAGAATACGAATCATAAGTGGGATTGTATGCAGGATTGATTCCCGGGACCGGGTGCCCACGAGCCGACTCTAGAGATGGATTCCAGAAGTAGTAATCCTGAGCAGTAGCGTTCATCCTCGCGTTGAACAGGTCTTCTGCATAGTGCTCCATCATATACACGCCATCAATATAGTTCTGCATGCGCTCTTGGATAAACAGTGCTGTATCACTTGTTATCCGTTGAAGATTTGCCAACTCCTCACTCTTCAGGGCGGTTGCCGCATCACTTGCGTTCTCGTTTGACACATTGAATATCGTTGTCACCGATATTGTTGAGATGATTAGTATTGGTATAAACGAAACTACTACAAAGGTTATTACGATTCTCTTGCTAATGTCCATCTGTCTCACTCCACGCTCCTAACTACTCATTTCAACGAGTTCTCTGTATACTTTCTTAATAAACTGACCAGTATCTTGTTTCTTATTCAGTACGAAGAAATCATCCTGCAGGCTCCCTGTTATGTCCTCATCAGCAAGCAGTATCATCAAAGTCTGCCTCAAAATCGGTATTGGCACCCCAGTTTCTCGGGACATCTTGTCAATCTCAATCCGATCCTTCCCCTTCAGAAGTGAGGCCAGTATGTCAGGGATATTGTCCAACTGCTCCCTTGAGGGCAGAGAATTTCCACGCATTGGGTGCTTGGTTCTAACGAAGGTATTTCCATCAAGATAGCCTTCAATCTCCTTCTCTTCCGTCATCGCTTGAAGACTTCGTCTAAGGTTATATGCTGCGGGCCTTGGAAGAGTCTTTCTGAGAATTCTATCCAACTCCTTCAGCTTTATCTTGGTGTGCTTTGTCGTTATCGACTCGATGCTCTCCTTAATGAACTCCTCAACCTTGTACTCGCCAAGTGGTTCAAGTGCAGCACCACAGGAATCGCATTTCTTGGCTTCAGGTAGTGCAGGCGCTCCACAATTGCCGCACTTTATTGCACGTCTGTAGATAGTAGTCTTTGTAGACTCTATCTCTTGAAGGATGGTTCTTTCAGCCCTAGACTCCTTGGAGCTAGCGATTATCTCCCAAAAGCTCAATTTCCTGTCATCTGTACTGACAACTAGGTATGCTGTGTCTGCAACATCATCGGCTACACCCGTTGCAATGGCTTTTGGATGGCCCGTGAGGTCTAGTGTCGAAATCTTGTTGCCATCTATGTCCCATATTGTGAGTTCATTTGATCGTTCTCCGGTGACGAATAGTTTTCGTCGTCCAAAAGCGAGGGCTCCAAATACAATCACCACATCTCCAAGATTTATCTCTTTCAGGATGTAGCCAGCGGAGGTAAGAATCGTCACTTTTCCCTTCCTATCGGCCACAACAATCTCCAGCTCGTTGTCTTCGATGATATCTTCAAGCCAGACATCAGAAATAGTTTCATCCATTCTTCTGCTGAAGAGAGCTTCTTTGTCATCGTTCCAGAGGATCACCCTGTTGTTTTGCAGCGCTACTACGACCTCTGCCGCGTCATCCCCATCGACATCTCTTGCATCGCAGGCAATTACGTTACTCTCAAGCTCTATTTTCCACATTGGCTTGCCTTGGTAGTCGACTACTAGAATCCTCTTTCCAATGCCGCCGACTAGTGCGTCATTTCCTTCTCCGTCTACGTCGCCAACTGCAATGCAGCGAACCTTGCTGCTCCAGTTCCTTGAGGACTTGAGGGATCCTGAGACATCGTACACTCTCAGTTTGTCTCCATAGTCAAGAGTGAACACCCGCGCGTTTCCCTGCCCACCTTGCCTTATATAGATGCCATAGGCATCAGATGGAATTGGGACTTTCGCGACCTCTCTCATCCTCACTTTTACGCAAACACCTTGAGCTAGTTGCTATCTGAGCCCATATAAGTGTTAGATTCTCTTGTCCTTTTGCCATGAAGCCTCCAGAGTCCTGTAAAACAGGCTTTTTGTGGAATCCAATACTGGAAACGTTTGATTTCGGTAGCAGCCATCCCGTGAAGGTCGGACGATTTCAGATGGTGCGGGACTTCATAGATTCAACAGGCTTTCTTGACAAAGAGAATGTTGTGTGTATCACTCCTCGTCCTCTCTCAATAGACCTCTTGGAAAGAATTCACTCGCCTGAATACATTGCAAGGGTCAAAGAAATATCGGCTACTGGTGAGGGTGAGATCGACATTGACACCCCTGGTTTCAAGGGAATTTATGAGAATGCTCTAATAACGAGTGGAGCCACGGTTACCGGGATCCAAGCTGTTCTCGCAGGCGAAGTCGAGCACTTCTATACTCCGACAGGAGGATTTCATCATGCAAGGTATGGAAGGGGCGGAGGCTTTTGCATCTTCAATGACATAGCCGCCTCTGTCCGCGTTCTACAGGACTCAGGCTTTAGAAGAATACTTGTTGCAGACTTTGACGTACACCATGGGAACGGCGACCAGTCCTATTTCTATAATGACCCTGAGG
>CAYPUO010000323.1:0-4514 GCA_964413775.1 uncultured archaeon | reverse complement strand
AGTATATACTCTATGAACTGCAGTGGAAAACACTGTATGAGCTGACACTCCGTATAGGGTATGCATAGCACCTACTTGCTCATTGCGAGAGAAAGGACCTTCTTTATGTTTTCACTCACACCTTCTTCAAGGAGCTGACGGTACTGTAACTCGCGCAGGCCTGAGTCTACCAAGTCAGTCGTTTCAGGCTCCTGAAGGATGTCCCCATTTGACATGACACTGTCGAGCCGTGACCTGAAAGCCGCATCAGATGTCATAAGCGGGTCCAGAACACTCTTCAAGAACGTGTGAAGCCCGTTACTGAGGGCTCTATACTCAACAGGCATACGGAATCGATTGATGGGTGTCAATCCAGGAGTAAATACCAATAGCTTGCCATCACTGTATTTCGCAAGGTACACGAAGACATCCAGATGTGTCAATGGAGCAATATTAGGCACCGTTTCATTTTTGAGCGCTGAAGTACGAAGAGTGAGCACTTCACCTTGATGCTCAATAATGCGTTTGTTGATTCTATCCTCAAGACGCTCGATTGAATGACGAACCTGTCCGATGAGAGAGTCCAACTCAGACTCGTTCTGTTTTCGTTCTTGTTCGAGCTGCTCAAGACGTTTCTGTTTCTCACCAATCTGGCTCTCAACAGACGCCTCAGTCTTGCCAGTCTGAGATGCAAGTGCTTCATTGAACTGTTGCGCATCTTGGAGCACTTCCCTAGACTTCTCATTTAGTGCTTCAAGAATCTCTGTGAAGCGCGGAAGGGCGTCAGAAAGATACTTCGCAAGTTTGTTATATTCATCCACTGCACTGTCTATGTCGTCTTGTTTCTGAGCAATTTCATGTCGCACCTCTCTAACGTGATCAAGGAGGTATGTGAAGTAGCTCTCAATGTCTGCGCTCGAGCGTGCAAACTCAGCAGTCTTAGCACGTAGCTGCTTTCGATAGGCCTCACGCAGAGCATAGATCTCATCGCTCTTCTGTACCTGAAGGTCATGCGTTGCAACCTCAGTACTAGTCTTCATGGCGCTGGAGCGATCCTCCCACCGTTTTTTCTCCATGGCAACGATATTCTCAAGGACCTTGAGTTGACCCCTCAACTGGTCTACTACCAATACTTTGAGCTCTTCCATACGGTCAATCCGTGCAAGGACCTCTTTCAGGATAGCCTGGAACTTCTCACTCTCCGCTAATGCACTCTGAGAAGAGAAGACTTGATCAAACCGATTGGGGTCATGCCCCGGCTCTAGCTCAGTGACATACTGTCCAACTTCTTCTATTGCCGAGGGACTGTATAAGTTCTGGACTCCTTTCGCAACGGTTTCTAGTTCATCGAGAAGTCGTAACACCTTGTCCACTACGGGTGGAACGTCCTTAGGCTCACTGATCTCGTTGCTTATCACTCTGCGTACCTCAGACATACGAGTTTCCTGAGTATAGGAAAACTGTCGCACTTGCGAACCAATTGCCGCCAGAAGTACTGAGCTTTCGGGCGAGGACTGAACTAGCCAGAACGGGACTGCAATTTTAGAGAAACTCTTTAGCTGTGCACTGCCACTTGCTCCTGAGGCAGCCCAAGCAAGGGCCATCGCTCTTTCTACACCCTCTTCTTCAGGAGCAATGGAAGTACCGCTTTTCTTGTACAGGAAATCTATCGTAAATTGTCGGACCACAGCAACCACCCACGGAAACACCAAATACTATACAAGCATGCAGTTAACTCTTTCTTGAAAGGACTCAAGTGGATACAGACCTGAAAGTGGGCAAACCAAGGATTGTGGACTCGTATTATGGCGCTATCATTCCAATTGGCTTGACTAGGAATCCATAAGTGCAATGACAGCGAACTGTTCCTGTATCGCCATGGTTCGCAATCGCTTTCGTAACAATATCATTGCCATGACAGCACTAGGAGTCCTTGCGTTGGTAGCAGCAGGCTTCAGTTTCGGTAATGTGCCGGTAGGAATACCTTCTCTTAACTACGCCACGCTATTCGTAGGTGTCTTCCTACTGGTCTTTTCTCTTCTGCTCTCTTTATTGGACGAGCGAGCGAAGACACAGCATCACCAGCGTAGGAAAGGCAACCGTGAATCATACTATGTAGGGTATTCCGGCTGGCTCAATCCCTAGCAAGCGATAGTAGACAGTAATCTGTCCCCTGTGATGGATACTGTGTTCCAAGAGCTCTAGAAGGACTTCATACAGAGTAGCAGGTCTTAACAGACCTTCAGCCTCTTGGCTCAGGTCAGCAGATTCGAGCTGCTGGAGGTATGACCTAGACTTTTCGAAGACCTCCTCTGAGAGAGCCCTTAGCTTATCTGCTGTTGCATAGTCCACCAATGTGTAGGGAAGAGGAGCCCATCTGTTATGGACCATGCCTTGAAGGTAGTATTCTATCGATCTTAGCATGTGAAGGAATACTTCCCCAAGCGGGCGTCCATCTGGAATTGGCTCGCGCGCGATAATCTCATCAGTCAGTTGCCCAATTAGGGGCTCTGTTTCGCGGATGTGGCGCTCAATCGCTGTCCTCAAGAAGTTGTACATGTCCATGATAAGTCGCGTTTTCTTAGACAACTACACAGAAAAATGAAACGTAAGACGAGATAGTCAGGTCATAGGTTTCATTGTATAGTCTAACTTGGTATCCCGTAGCTATAATAGGCGATATGCTTCTTTCAGAATAGCTTCGCTGATTACATTCTGATGATATGCCCGAGGTGTGGCACTAGATTGAAAGAAGACTTTGATTTTGGCGGGGAGATTGTCTGGCATCCTACTGATGAATACGTACAGCCAGCACATCTTACAGCCTTCATGAAGCAACATGGAATAAGGGACTTCGGAGAACTAATGACTCGTTCCACCGAAGATGTCGCATGGTTTACTGAAGCTATCCTGCAATACCTTGATATTGAGTTCTATGAGAAATATGACAGAGTGGTTGATCTCTCAAAGGGCATTGCATGGCCGCAATGGTGCGTAGGCGGGAAGATGAACATTATCCATAATTGCTTAGACAAGTATATGGATACGCCAACTAAGGACAAGCTTGCGCTTGTATGGGAAGGTGAGGATGGTAGTACAGAGTCCGTGACGTTTGGTGATTTATTCATAAGAGTGAACAAGACTGCCAACGCATTGAGAAGTCTAGGACTTGGAAAAGGCGATCCTGTTGGCGTCTACATGCCGATGATACCACAGATTGTGGTTGCAATGCTTGCCATTGCAAAGATAGGTGGCATAATCTTACCTCTGTTCTCAGGATTTGGGCCAAGCGCGATTGTGGACCGCCTTTCCGATGCTAGTGCAAAGGCCATGTTCACTGTAGATGGTGCTTCTCGGCGCGGGAAGGTGGCGCCCATGAAAGCCATTGCAGATGAGGCTGCAGAGAGAATACCATCACTTGAACACATGATAGTGCTGAAGAGAGTAGGCTGCCCTGTGACAATGAAGGAAGGTCGGGACCTCTGGTGGAACAAAATAGTGACCGGTCAATCAGAAAACGCAGAAACCGAGATCACTAATGCAGAGGACCCGCTGATGGTTATCTACACCTCAGGGACAACCGGGCTTGCCAAAGGAGCCGTCCATACCCATTGTGGCTTCCCTATTAAGGCGGCACAGGACATGGCTCTGGGCACAGATGTCCATGCTGATCAAATCATATACTGGATGACTGACATGGGATGGATGATGGGGCCGTGGCTTGTATTCGGTACACTGCTCCTTGGTGCAACATTCTTCATGTACGATGGCGCTCCAGACTATCCTGGACCAGGCCGGCTGTGGCAGATAGTGGAGAAACATAAGATCAACGTGCTTGGAGTTTCGCCTACACTAATCCGCCTTCTCATGACTTTTGGAGATGATGTCGTGGAGAAACACGACCTGTCCTCTCTCAGATTCTTTGCATCAACAGGAGAGCCCTGGAATCCAGACCCATGGATGTGGCTGTTTGACACTGTTGGCAAAGGGAGAATACCTATCATCAATTATTCAGGAGGGACTGAGATATCCGGAGGAATTGTCATGGGTAACCCGCTCCTGCCTCTG
Organism: uncultured archaeon; assembly: GCA_964413775.1. GTDB lineage: Archaea > Asgardarchaeota > Thorarchaeia > Thorarchaeales > Thorarchaeaceae > MP5-2226. The sequence continues at coordinate 467 of CAYPUO010000323.1, read as the reverse complement.
AAGGCATGTGCTTTCTCAGGTCCATGTCCAGGTATGGCGGCCGATGTATATGATGAGGACGGTAATCCTGTGCGGGGAAAAGTAGGAGAACTCGTGATTAAGGCCCCATGGATTGGTATGACTCGTGGGTTCTGGAAGAACCCTAAGAGGTATGAGGACACCTATTGGAGTAGGTGGGAAAATGTCTGGGTGCATGGCGACTTTGCAGCCATTGATGCGGATGGCCTCTGGTACATTCTTGGAAGATCGGATGATATCATCAAGGTCGCAGGAAAGAGAGTAGGACCTGCTGAGCCTGAGTCAATTGTGGTCGCGCATCCAGCTGTTGTCGAGGCAGCTGCAATTGGGGTCCCACACGCTATCAAGCTGAACGAACTTGTGTTATTCTGTGTCCTCAGAGAAGACATAATCCCCTCAGACAACCTTAGAAAAGAACTAAGGGACCTCATTGGAAACCAGATGGGGCG
>CAYPUO010000322.1:0-4528 GCA_964413775.1 uncultured archaeon | reverse complement strand
CTTATCTCCTCAGCATGTCTATCTATTCGGGATACCTGATCTTCTATAGTGGCATCGATTTCCTTCTGAGCCCTTGACGCATGACTACTCAGTGCATTTGTGCTGTCAGTCAGACGCGTGTTTAACCGTTCATTCAACCCTTCATATAGCGTCTTTGCAGCACTGACCTCCTTCTGTATTGCAGAAGTGTACTCTATGGCAATCTCTGAAAGTTTCGCCTCAAGACTCGATTCATATTCGTCTGCCGCCCTCTTGATACTTGTAAGAATAGCATCATTCTTCGTTTCAGCAGTCGTAACAACTCCTGAGAACGATGATTTCAGGCGGCTGGTTAGATTTTCAGTCAGTGAGCTTAGCTCTGCTGACTCCGTGTCTAGAACTCCAGCTACTTCCTTAACTGCTGAATTCACCCTTTTGTCAATATTCTTGGCGGTTTTGTCATTCCAGGTAGCAAGATGCGACTGTAGGGCATCATTGGCAGTCTGCAGGCGCTCCCTGTCAGAACTCACCTCATCCTGCAAGAGCGCAACCACTGAAGTCCTGGCTTCATTCATCAGTGCGTCTGTATCTGAAGTCAACCCTCGCGTTATTGTCCGCAAGCCTTTGTACTCCTCGCTGATGGCGGCGTTCATTTTTTCAACGAAGCCGGCAAGCGAAGACCGCACCATATCCAAGAATGCTCTCTCAGAAGCATTCAACTGCTCAAATTGCGCGAGAACAGATTCGGATGCCGTGCCCATGTAGCCATTGACATCTTCGTTCCAGCCATCCACGCTAGCACTGAAAGTCTTCACGACTCCGACCGCCTCATCTAGTTTCCGTTGTAAGTTCTCTGCTTGGCCATCGCTGTTGATACTCGCTTCAGCGGCAGTATCAGAAAGCTTCTCCTGAGACGATGCAAGTGTCTGGGAGATGAGCGCATCCAGACTGTTGGTCTTCTGCTTCAATGTGCCAATGAGCCCTGTTATGACCTCAGAGCTGCTGTTTGTTGCCTCCAATGCCTTGCTACTGATAACCTCCGACAGCTTCTCAGTGGTTTCCAACAGTGACTTCTCATAGATCTGAAAAATAGCTCGGAGAACCTGCGAGGCGGCTGCAACAATACGCTTAGAGGAGGCATTTACAGACTTTACGGACTTGGCGGTCGAGGCTTTCTCTTGGGACATCCACTTATCGAAATCCTTGGAAACTCTCTTTATGTCAGCTTCGAGCTGGTTCTGACTTTCATCGAGGTCGCCTTGAAGGAGTGTGAGCTTCTCTCCAATATCATCCTCTAAGGAGTTGTTCAGTTGGTCCATTGCGTCATGGATATTCTGGGAGAAATCGGTCAGAATGCCCCTAGTCAGATCCACCATAGCTCCGATTTGTGCTTGCGCTACTTGCCTGACATCGGACTCGTATGTTTCATAGGAAGCATCGAGTGACCTACTACTCTTGTCGATGGACTTGGATAGAATGACCAAAGCCTTGTCAGTTGACTTCTGAAACTCCGAGGTGATTGAAGAAACTTCGCCTACTGCTGACTCAGATTCTTCCACGAAGGCTTGCAGGAGGTCTGCCAAATGCAGTACTGGAGGAGATGCCTGATATAGCGGAACAATGCCGCCTGTCACCATGACTAGCCCTTTCTTCTCCAGAGAGTTCAATGCCCGAGTGACTTTCGAAATCGGCTCATCAAGTAGCATGGATATTGCGCCAGCGGTAATATTACCACTGCGGATTATTGGGAGTAGGACGGAAGCCTCACTCTTACTGAGTGATAGTCCTCCCCGTAGTTTTGGAATTGCTATTGCTGTTGCAGTCTTGCTCACTATTTGCACCGCCTATAACCATAATACTGAATCATCATTCCGTCAGAGGTACTTTCCTCATTGACTTGAAAACATCACTAAGGTCAGCTACCAGGAGTGGATTGTGCTCCGAGTCAACGATGACCTCGAGATGGATTTCTGTTGAGTTCCCTGTACTAACAGCCTGGAAGTTCGAGAAGCTCTCTGGGATACTATCCTTGATTGAGGCGGTCTTTTCGCCAGGGATGTGCCCATCCAAGACGATGCTCATCTCCCACCAGTTAGTTGTGATAGATTTTACTTGAACAGAGATGCCCGTCGATTGAGAAAGGACATTGACGTACAACTTGAATACATCGAACTGGCCTAAAGGCTCATTTTCGGGGTTGAGAACAACAATACCTCTGGCAAAGTCAAAATGGAAGACAACCCCATCCCCAGATACAAGCATTTGATCCTGATTGCTAGCAGAAGAGAAGTTCTTCCAATCTTTCTTAAATCTGGAATTGAAGTGTCTTATGGAGCTGACTTTGAGGGTTGCTAGGAGGTCTTTGATGGGAATCCTTCGATCTGCCATTCCACGGCCCTTGCCCTCAAGGATATAGCGGCGTATCTGATTCAAGTAGACAGAGTAACAGAAGCTGGGAAGGTCCTCGGCTTGAACACCAAGCTCAATAAGAGTGTTGAGGAAATTTCTGTTCTTACATGCAGGCCGAACAGTGCAGCTCAAGCGATCTTCCTGACAGGTCCGGCACTTTGTTTCATGCAGCTCCATCAGCTCTCTGGCTAACTGGGTATCTGACGGACGGTCAAGCAGGACAATCCTCTCGGCAAGTTCAAGATTGTGCTTTTTTAGCTCCATTTTACTATCAAGTCCCAAGGCCTAAGTTGCACTGAAACCATTTCACTGCAGTTTTCCAGTTATTCATGTCACCCGAAATTATTGCACAGGTTTCCAATAGCAGCTCTGTATTTGTTTGAAATAAATCTATTCAGCACTCAGTCAGATTTTGTCATCTCTCGCCAGTTACGGGGCCATATGACCTAGTCCTCAGTAACGATCTTCTTGAGCTTGCTGGTCCAGTCACGTATTTCCTTGTTTAGCCGAGCAATATCGTTCTCATTCAGCGTTGCTGTAGGCGGGTACGCCTTGAGTTCTTGGGCACGTCTGCCAAATTGATAAAGGACTGGAGTCTGGCCTTCAATCATAAGAGTCAGTTTGTCACGGATTTCTTCAAGCGATTTCGCCATTTCTTTGGCTTCGGTTGTGGGTTTGACCTTTCCGAGCAGCTTGTTCATGAGTTCATCGATCGTTGATGCCGATACATGGATGGAAGCGGACCCATTCTCTTCAGGTTCTGCGTTGGATTTGTCAACTCTTTCAGACTTTTTCGAAACAACCTCAATTGCCCCACCATCAACTAATGACTTGACAACAGCCATAGCATCGCTAATGTCCTCGATGGCCTTATTGTACTTCCTCTCAATATCGTCAAGCTGCCTTACGATGATACCAACAATCTCCTTTGTTTCTGTAAATCCTGTCGACATATCTGCAATCTTCTCTTCAAGGGCAGACAGTCCGGCAATATACTGCTGCAAGTCGTCGATTCTCTTGCCAAGTGTATCTACACTATCAGATTCCCTAACTTGGTTAAGACTATCCGTGATTTCTGATGTTTGCTCCATCAGCGTGTTGATACTCGCAGAAGTATCAGAGTCATCAATCTTTGCGCCCAAATCCGTTATTCCTACGAGGATGTCATCTACTTTCTTGAAAATGACTTCCATCTCCTTCGAGCTTTTCATCTCTTCGACGCCCGCTCCGATTTCATCAGCTTTAGATGTGAGCGCATCAAGTTTGGTTGAATCGGCTATGGTTTCCTTAAGCTCCTCCACGTCAGAAACAAGCGTGTCCACTTTGTCCGTGATAACAGTGACTTCAGAGAGAGCATCAAGGTCTTTTCTCACACCTTCAATCTCCTTCGTAAGGGCGTCGACCTTTTTCTCGAGGTTTTTCAGATTTGGCTCAGTGTTATCCGAAGACATGTAACCCCCTTCTGGGTTCGGCTCTGCAATCTAGTACTAATGCTTGTTTTTAGCCTTTCGGGGATGTTTGTCTGACCAACTGGAAAGCCTTCACTGCGTTTCTCGGAAGCCTATAGGTCCTTGTCTCGAATTAATTCGACGCCAATATCATCAAGAATAGGTAGAAGATGGTTTCGCTGCTCCTGATTTGTTCCTTTCCAATCAATAACAGCACTTCTGACTGTCTCCTTGCTTCTAGAAACCATCTGACGAACAACTGACTCTGGGATCTTGTCCATTGCATATTTCGGAGCTATATGTCCTATTCGTAGGTCCTTTTCAAGAACGAGTTTGTTAAACTTGGAAGCATAGTGAGTCCCTCCAAAACCGATGAACGCCTCCCTCTCGAAGGGTGCGCTGAGACAAGCCATTGCTGCAGATGCAACAGCTCTTGCTCCTTCCTGATGCACCCAATAGTTTTCGTCACTCCCAAGCTCCACGAAGAGCAAAGGTGTATCCATGTTCGTTGGGCCGTGGTGAGTTGCCTCCAGGGTCACATCGAAATCGTCCAACCCGCGTGCCTCCTTCTCATCATGGAGAGTGTGAAGTGCTACCGAAACTAGTGACGCACATGATACTGAGAGAGAATAGGGAGAACCACGGTTTGATGCCTCAGGAGCTAGATTGCCAGTAGTGTGAACTTGCTGTGC
>CAYPUO010000321.1:0-4535 GCA_964413775.1 uncultured archaeon | reverse complement strand
GATCGGGGAATACTCAGACCACCTATCGGGAGAAACATATCCACTATCACGAGAAATATGAACTGACGCCAGCAGGCGAGTTTACTTACGGCGAAAGGCAGTTCGAATTCTCATTTTCACTACCAGAGGAACTCCCCCAAACCTACAAGGGAGTGAATGGTTGGATTAAACACACGCTGGAAGCTAAGATTGAGGTTTCTTGGGCACTCGATCCTAAGGATAAGAAAGAGCTTGTAATATTCGCATCTCAAGCTCAAGCTCAGTCAGAGCCTGTGCGGCAATCGGATTTGGATGACGGGATAGCAGTGCTTGAGGTTGACGTACCAAACAATTCAGTCTGTGTTGGGGATCATATTCAATTCAGATATCGAGTTGATAGAGAGGTGACAATGAGAGGAGTCAGGCTTGAACTCTATAGATCTGAACAAGCAACTGCTCGGGGACATAGGAGGTCTCGTAGGTTTCGAATCTCCAGCGATTTCGTTGACGATGCCTCTATCATGAGAGATAGCTGGAACTCAGCCACACTTCTAGTCCCATCGTCCATTCCAACGACCTACCGAGGACCCCTGATAACACTCACCACGACACTCAAAGTTGTCATAGACATTCCTTGGAGAAGAGACAGGGACCTGAAGATAGAGATACTAACATCTCATTGTACGCAGCAAGCAAGAGAGGACTTGAGGAAGGACCCCTTTTCAGAATATGATTTTGATTCATCAATTGGCTGAGAGACTCTCGTGGATTCACATTGACAAGCAAGTCGGACATTAGCACAGCACTTCTGTGACATCCCTAGCGCATATCAAAATGTTAAAAATCGGCTCGCAAGCTCCAGAGGCCTGCGAGGTGGCACCTGATCTATGCAACTCAAGACTACACGGATGGAGCTTACAAGTGTTGGTGTAGACATAGGTTCATCGACCTCTCATGTCATCTTCTCTCGGATCATTCTGGAGAAGGACTTAACAAGCAGGACAGAGAAATTCGAGATCACGGAGAGGTCAGTAATTCATTCCGGTCCCGTGCACCTTACACCCTTCAAGGACCCAAAGACAATTGACTATGATGCGCTCCGCGACCTTTTGCTTGCCGACTACACTGCTGCGGGAATTGACGTAAAGAAAGTAGATACAGGTGCAGTTATAATCACCGGCGAATCGGCCAAGAAGAAGAATGCAGAGGAAATTGTGAACGCTCTCGCGGGAGAAACAGGGAAATTCGTTGCCGCGACAGCTGGTCCGAATTTCGAGTCAGTGCTGGCAGCCTATGGTTCAGGAGCCGTATCTAGGTCGGGAATGACCGGACGAACCATCATGAACGTAGATGTGGGAGGAGGCTCATCAAATATCGCTGTCTGCAAGGATGGAAAGGTCATCTCTACCACGGCAATGAATGTCGGCGGACGCCTTGTTGCAACAGACACCAACGGAGTTGTCGTCCGTCTTGAGGATACAGGTCGAGAAGTCGCGAGAGAGATAGGTCTCTCAATTGATGTTGGGGACCGAATTGATGATGAAATAAAGAAGAAGTTGGCTAGGGCATTGGCTGAATCACTCGTTGAAGTACTCAAGGGACCTCCGAAATCCAGTCTTACCGAAATGCTCATGATGACGACTCCACTGAACTACATCGAAGACATTGACGACATCTCTTTCTCTGGCGGAGTGGCGGAGTATATCTATGGATCTGAGGAAAGAGATTTCTGCGACCTAGGAATTGACCTCGCTTCTGAAATCAAAGCATTGGCAAAGACATACAAACTGCCAGTAACTGAGCCCGAGCATAAAATCCGGGCTACAGTCATTGGCGCCGGCCAATTTAACCTTCAGGTGAGTGGGTCAACAACATTCCTCTCGTCAGGTCTCAAGTACCCACTCAGAAACCTGCCAGCTGTCGCTCCGTACTTAGCAAAGTCCAAGATAACTGCTGAGGGCGTCAAGGCATCTATCAAAGAGGCACTCAAGCTCTTTGACATGAAGGAAGGAGAAGATGATATGCTCCTCGCTTTTGATGATGCGGTCCGACCATCCTATGAGAACTTGACTGAATTCTCCAAAGGGGTCGTCGCTGCACTCCCACTGACCATTGCGGCAAGAAAGCCACTTATCATGTGCTTCGAAACTGACATTGGGAATAGCGTCGGAAATGTCATGCGCCGTGAAACAGGGATCGAGAACGAGATTCTGTCGATAGACGAGATTGCTCTCAAGGCAGGCGATTTTGTTGACATTGGGGAACCAATTATAGAGGGCGTGGTTGTGCCAGTCGTGGTCAAGACGCTCGTGTTTGACACACGTTAAGATAACTTCTGCCTCTTGAGCACAACAACTACGACTACAGTGCCGAGGAGGACTGCAGACACGACTCCTATTGCCAGTAGTGACTCGGTTGACAGGAGAGTCGCATGTTCGGGGACTGCAACAAAAGATGTCGTGGTACTTCTAAATCCGTAGACATCGCCTGAGAAAGCATCAGCGCGGACCTCTGCACTGTAGTTGCCATTGTCTTCTTCAGGCTGAAGTATCCAAGATAGTCGCCACACTTCACCTGATGATTGAACACTAGAACCAACTTGAGCGAGCGTAAGCTCTGGAACTTGCCATGTCAAAGAGTGATGTTCTTGGAGTTCTCCTACCTGCAGCACTGCATTCCGTTCCACGATTGAAGGACTCAGTGCTCCAGAAAAATCTACAGCCGGAATTCCGAGCCAACTATACTTGTAATAGGAAACACCTCTTGTAAATGCAGACGCACGCACCACTACCTGTGAGCCCTCAACTTCAACTGGACCGGAGTACTCTTGAAAGACCAGCGAGTAGAAGCGCTGACAGTCATAAGGCATCCCCTTGATGTACCTCGCTGTGTCTGGGATAGTTATATTCTCTTGTGCCAGAAATTTGATGGCTATGGTTTCGGACTCATTCAAATCGAGAACGGCTGGATCATAGTCTCGAAGATATTTACTCTCATATTCAATGACCAAACCGCTGACTGAATCAACTGTAACGAATGCAAGAAAGTCAGTATGCACAAAGTGAAAGGTCCAAGATGGGGGAGCCGTAGAATTAGAGTAATATTGGAGAGTCCAGTTTATCATCGGAGGGCCAACTCTGTTCAGCCAATTGGTTGCAATTAGGAGCGCCTCATCAAAGGTTACTGCGATGCGTGGTATATATTCGTCATAGTCTGCTTCATACACAAGAGGACGATTTGTCTGAACACGGTAGGCATCTGGAAACACAGCTGACTGAGAACTATTCGATACGTAGTCTGCGAAAACCGATGTCTGTATTGCTTCGCTCGTGTATACTCCCTCGTCACTGCTGAAAAGATTGAACGAGTACACAGAGAGAGGAATAACTGCTGATAGTGCAAGTGCAATAGAGATAAGGGCAACAGTGAATCGCATGTGAGCCTGGTTCAAAATTGTATCTCCGGTTTCGCTTTTATTTACCTTTGGTAAGTTTCTTTATAGAGTTGCGGTTCTGAATTGGCAGAAGGTTAGGCCACAACCGAATTCATAGATATAGAGTCCTCATTTCTGAAGTTCTCAGATACGAAAGCCGATGGACTCACCGAGTCGTATAATAGAGAATATATACCATCAGTTGACTGGAAACTCACCGGACCACAATCCGGATTCCAAATTTGAATTGAAAAGGACTAGGGATGGGTGAATGCAGAGAATCAGGGAACTCACAGCAGGTGACGAGGAGGACATACTGGAAATCGCTCGGAATACATGGGAGGGCCATGACTACCTCGCACACTACTTCAGAGATTGGTTATCCGATCCAAATTCGCACCCAGCAGCTGTTGAAGAGAATGGACAGGTTGTTGCATTAGCAAACCTGAGAGTCATAGACCACGGAAGGACGGCATGGATGGAAGGCCTCAGAGTCCATCCAGATTCACGGGGAAAAGGTATGGCTTCGTTACTCACATACCATCTTGTTGAACTTGCACAAGGCCTTGATGTAGAACGCATTCGATATACTACTGCTTCTGACAACGAAGCATCACTTCATCTTGCCGCATCGGTTGGTATGGAAAAGAAACTCATGCTGAGAGCATACTGGCACGAGAATCCTTCAGAGATATCTTGGGCATTCGATTCGGATGATATCACCAGAACTGAATATGCGGGCCTTGCTCAGAAGCTGCTCGGGTCAGATATCATTGACCAGAACGTTATAATCTACGATTGGAAAGCTCTCGACATAGATGAAGAGAACCTGAATAAGATTGCCGAGAGGGCGAGGTTTTGGATACAGAAAGGAAATCAAGGAATAGCATCGTTCTCTATCGGACTGGAAAGGCTTGAAGGTGATTCAAGATACTGGTCCTGCACGGTATATGCCGACTCGGAAACTGCATTCCTCCAGGCGCTATCGCATCATATTGCCATAGCCACCGGAGAAGGATACCAAGGCTTCTTTGCACTTTTCCAACCAAAGTATAACAGTATCTTCCAGAGCCTTGGCTGGCCTATTCAGTATCCTGAGGAAAGAGAAGGACACACCTCATTG
>CAYPUO010000320.1:0-4539 GCA_964413775.1 uncultured archaeon | reverse complement strand
GAGGATGCTCACTTCCGTCTGCTTCGCGTACTGATGGAGGCATCACAGTAATCTCACCAAGATCAACAAAGTACCCTTCGACCTTGGGGTTAAGCCTTCCAACACTCACTACTACTTCTTGTAGTTCCTCTCGTACAAATCGATTAAACGAGTCAAGATGTTGGCCTACAAGGCCCTTTTCTGCGAAGTACGACTCAATTACTGGCCAATACTTCTGTCTTTCTTCCAGTTCTGACATCAGAGCTACACCCTTGACGAGTTTGGGGACGGGGAAACTACTGCAGTCCATTCGCTTCCCAAAGCATTCTCAGAGAATCCGAGTCCGCTCATCTGCCGCAATAGCGCCCCGTATTGTACTCGCAACACCGATTCCTGAGGACACACCATGCACCAACTGTGGCGGGCTCGGCGGGATTTGAAGACGCGCGACTGGTCGAAATGACCACCCGACCCGCGACCCTCAGGTTTCTTTTCCATCTCAACAAGATTGGATTAAAAGCCTGCTGCGCTACCTAGCTGCGCCACGAGCCCCTGTTATCCGATATACATCATTCGACAGATATACGAATGAGTACTTCGAGTAACTATGCATGAATTCATGTCTGGGAAGCGGTATGCTGAGCAGATGGTCGATTTTTCGTACCAATAAAAGACTTTCCTTAGGTCTGTTTTGGTGCAATTCACAACTCGTGTCACATAGCTGACATATGTCAGTCCAAGTGTAGGTGATTCATGCTCCAATGAACATAGTTATGACACTTTTGACATAATACGCTCCACTCAATGGGATTCAAACGAATCAAGGAATCCTTATTCCAGAGAATGTTGTCATCGTGTGGCACTCCATCTTTGCGGTGAATCGCAATCCGTCTGATATCATTCTCAGACTTACAAAGGTGGCATTTGTGTCCAAAGATAGCATCTCGAACCTCATTCACGCTCATGGAACTCAGTTCACGGATGTTTGTAACTATTGGAAGGCCAAGAACATCTCCGAGAAACTAGATTGACTTCCATACTCTGTTTGATTCTATAGAACTAAATAGGCTGGATTGTCCACAGCTTGAATGACTCCACCCAGAATACTACACTGACGATTGACAACATGATGAGAAGGAGAACGCTCTCTGTGCTGGGATATGGCCAGAAAAGGAAAATGCATGCGGCTAGAACCGAGGAAGAAAACACGGAGTAGAAGACAAACCTGGGGATAAAGAGGCGACCGGAGCCGACGAACAGGCTCAACAAGCCAGGACTGGTCCTCTTCGTCACTATATATTCACCGTCATCATTGGTACCCACAAGACCCAACTCAATTAGCTTATTGAGATGATGGAGTGCTAGGCTTGCGCTTGATATACCAACACTCCTCTGGATCTCTCGAGCACTGTATGGCTTGTTGTGTCTGAGCAAGTACCAGTAGACAAGGAGTGTGTTCCCCTTGAGCTCATGAGATAACATGTCGAGCTGTGAACTATCATGTTCATCATCTTCTCCACCCTTCGCCACTCTTCTGACCTCCATGTCTATATGGATAATCTATACCATGTGCTTATTGCCAGCTTGCACATAAATACTCTCCTCGCCCTTGTCGTATGTGATTGCTCCATGGACCTCTCGTGACATGGTAATGCCAGCACTCCCCTCAAGTTGTTTGTTCGAGAGAGATACTGACCACCGCGATGTGCTTCCTGACCAGTAGCAGAGATACTGCTGCGACGGCCAGTGAGAGGCCCAGAATCGAGGCCAACAGAGGCATGGATACCTGTGGCTGTTTCACAACGGAAGAATCAAGTTCCACAATCTGTTCTCCCAGAAACCATGGCACCCCGCTCAATGGATAGACCCGGACGAAGAAGGGAATGGCATCCTGTGAAAAGGAAGAATGAAAGGTGCCGCGTACTATCCACTCCAGCCGAAAATCCGATGTGTTGGCCGTTCCTCCAGCCGTGTTCTCAAGGAACAGCAGACTCGATGTGACTCGGACAGCAGTATAGTTTCGTATCTCGTCGACGTAGGCGAGGGCCGCGTGCTCTGCAACAGAAGCGCTGACAACGTGTTCTGCAGGGACCTGTCTGAAATATGTCCAATAATAGCCAAAGGACAGCACCTCTCCAGTTGCTATGTCAATGTGTAGAAAGACTTGGTTGCCATCAATGAGTGTATCATTCATGGTGCAGTAGAAACGTAGGACAAACGTGCTGCCCCTGAAGTACATAGGACTGGTTTCGAGGACAGGTGGAACGACCATAGTATACGGCGAGAGTGTGTAATTCATGGACTTAAAGAACTGCAATGCGCTTACCTCAACAGCACTCATATTCAGGATATTGGCCGTATCCACATCCCTCTGGTCAGGATTCGGAGCTTCACTCACCCAAGCAGTGCCGAAGCCTGTAATCTTTCCTGAGATAGCATTGACTGAAACCCACACGTTGATCTCATCATCCTCAAATGCGAGGTACCACCTTCCTTGGGTGTAGTCCGGGTTATACACTGGTTCAACAGGAGAGAGGGTTCTATTCGCGAGGTATAATACCCCTGAGAGGAAGGCACGGGCCCTGGTAATGGCCTCTGTCCGATTCACCGTCACGAGTGGACTGTAGTCCGCTCTCATACACAGTGTGTCCTGCGTCCTGTTCATCTCTCCCCCGAGCAGCATTGCTGGATCAGGCTTTTCGCTAACGGCCCCAGAGAATATCGTGTCTGCTATCGGAGTCCCCTCAAAGACCACATCATGAGATCCGATGGTTTCGCTCACCGCAATGGGGAGCAGAAAGCCGGACAGCGTTACCAATGCCAGCGCAAATACAACTCCTAGGTTATTCATACTAGAAACCATTACTCGTTTCGTATTAACAAACCTCTTCAATACTGCTGCAAGTACTTATCGGGGACTACTATTAATCTAGTTTCAGTGCAGCACTGACCTACTTTCAGAGCTGCACTATCACTAGAATGAGGGCTTCTTGCTGTGACTCAAGCACACACGGCTACTCGTCAGGACACATCAAGAGCCCGCATTATCACTACCGTATTCGTTATGGCACCAAGGTATTTATCTGTACATTACACCATTCACCTGTCAAGTGCCAGTCAGTGGCCCACGGGTCATACCGCCCTATTGCAATGTAATACGTCGTGAGGCTAGGTGAGGAAAAAGTGAAGCTGGTACGGCGATACACCCAGTCTGTGCCATCGTAGTAGTCAAGAATACGATGAGCTGCGACAACGGAATACCCCAATGTTACCACATAGACATCTAGGTATCTTCTTCCTTGCTGAAGCTCTGGATAGAGTGTATCATCCTGTCTGAACCACCCTGCGACTGTAATCGTGACTTCCCCCCACATGGTTAGATGGAAGTCGGATTGCCCACAAAGATAATAGAGCCGTTGTTCGCCAGCGCCAATTGTATCTACCCGGTAAGTCGTCCCCATGTGTGCTTCTGGTGCCAGTGACGAGCCGAAGTGCACTTGATAACCACTAGGTATGGTGATAGGGGACCATCCATCGAACGAGTAAACATCCACACCTGCCCACTCACCAGTCAGATCCCAGTCACGGGACCATGTATTATGCCTTCCTACTGCCAGTCTCACCATCCCATAAGCTGGAAGACCGGTGATTGTCACATCCACGTACGTCCAGTCGGTCCCACTGTTCTCGTCTAGAATGCTTGTAGTCTGTGGTGTCTGCTGTCCATCAACGGACACAACATAGAGATTGAGATACCTTCTCCCTGGCCATAGATACGAGTATAATGTGTCATACTGCCTGAACCAGCCCGTAACTCTTATTCCATCCTGTCGCGTCATGAAGGCACCATCACGAGAGGCGAGATACCCAAAGAATGTATAGCCATAGGTAGTACTACCCGACGAGTCAATATGGTAGCTTGCTCCATGAGGCCCTGAAAATGAGTAGAAGTTGACATGGTTGCCTTGTGGTAGTGTCATTGGCTGATAGATGTCTGAAGAGGACATCTGTACCATTATCTTTACAGCTCGATAACAGTCGATTAGTCCTGCGCCCGTAGCTAGATCAAAACCAGGTTCAGCATCATATGCAGCGCCAGAACCCGTTACTACATCTGTACATGTCGTCATTACCAAGTGCAAAAAGCGCCCTTGATTAATACTGGGCTCTTGTGTTTTGATGAGCGCAGCCAGCCCTGCCACCTGTGGTGCAGCAGCGGAGGTTCCGCTTGCAACTATCCAACCATCATCAGCAGAAGTGCTATCAACTACAGAATAATTTCCATCGCCATTAGAGCCTTTTTCCGTTGGCATTTCGATTAGTGTTGCGTAAGGTGGCATACCAACAACACCGCACACATCCGGGAATGTCCGACCATCGCTAGTTACACCACCCCATGCAGACGCTGTGGCTTGAAGAGAACCAGCTGAATCAACATAGACACCACCTACTGATACTACCGAGGGGTCAATTCCAGGCCCATCCCCGATGCAAGAGAGAACTCTCTTGCTCTTCAGGTTAAAAGCCTGCTGCGCTACCTAGCTGCGCCACGAGCCCCAT
>CAYPUO010000319.1:0-4549 GCA_964413775.1 uncultured archaeon | reverse complement strand
AAACAAGATCACTTGGTGTAGATCTCGATCCGAATTTACCTGCCAAGCCAATCCTATAGTCAATTGGCGTAAGGCTCTTCTTGAATCCTGCACATGATAGAATCCTTGGATTTGTTTCCAGAACACTGTGGGATTCGTCTTCAAGGAGAAGTTTCGCAGATTCTGGGAACAACCACTGTCCATCTTTATATAGAAACAGATTTCGATTAGCTCCCACAGCAATTTCCTCATGGATACTAATATAATCGAAAACTGAACCAGCGAGTGACTTTATGCTGTTTGCAAGTGTTTGGTGATTCTTTATATATCCGGGCACTATGAAAGAAATATATCCCAAGTCAGTCATTGTTGTTTTTAGTATAGCCTTTAGGTAGGGATAATAGAGCAATCTGTCCTCGATTTCTTCCCACTCAACATCTTCGCAAGGAGTAAAAAACACCATATTGGTGTTGATTCCCCATGGTGTATTATCAAGATGGGCGTGCGAACGTAGCATGTGCCGTTCCTTCAGCCTGCCCATAGAACGTGTCACTGTTCGCGGAACAATGTGGAGTGCTCCCGCAATATTCGTAATGGAGTCGCGTGGATTGTGCGCTAAGTGCCCCAGGACACTCAAATCCAATTCGTTTATTGGAACGACTTGGGACACGAAGACAAAACTATATGCAGACCGTATGGAATCTCTTGTCAACAGGTTGAACTTTTTCAGTGTCTTCAGATTATCAAGGATTTTACCCTTGTAATATTCATTGATAGGCATGTGAATAGGGTTCGTTGGTGATCGAGCAAACTCCGGATTTTTCTTGAGGTCCTTGGCCGCTTCTATCCCTTCGTCAAAAGAGATGGCACCTGTACTCAGAGCAAGATAGATTCTCATCGCATCAAGATAGAATCTTGCGGAGGGTTCATTCACTTCAGGAATCATATCATCAAATGGGGTATGTATGCGAGCTAGAGAACTCGATTTGGATTCCACTTTCAGAATGTCCCCTCTTTGGCTAACCATGGACTTATGTGCACATACAGGTTGGTCGACCTTCTATCAGCGTCTAGGAATGGTGTACTAGGGATTCAATGACATCCACAAGCCGTCTTCTGAATGGTAGACATTCTGCTATAAATATGCATGTCTCTGATGATGAACCAACTATGTGCGACATGGCCCTTGAAATATGGAACCAGTTGGTCTTTTCCGGAATCTTGAGTATGAGTACGAGGGAATCGGTGCCAGAGAGCATTCGCACCCGAGGAAAGAGGGACGACTGGGCCTGCAGAAGTCTGTAAATATCAGCACCAGTGGATTCTTTGAGAGTTATCAACACGGTCTTTGGAAGACCGACGTTCTCTAGTTCCATATACGGATAGGCAATCGAGTTTCGAAGTGCGCGAATCTTCCTTCTTAGCGTTCGTTCTGATGGTATGGAAACATGAAACCGCTCTAGACACTTGGATACATGCGGAGAAGTGGCGAAATAATCAGACTCCAACGATGAACCGATTATACTCTCAACCAAGTCATATTGTGAGGAATGTGACTGTTTCATTGATTGCCCAGTGGGGAGTATTGAAGCGTAGTTTCTGGCAGCAACAATGGATGCCTGAAATCTGTACTCGCTCTCGAAATCCCAATCTCCAGCGTTGTAGTAGCCGAAGTTGAAATAATCGGCAATGGCCAAGCTTTGGTCATATGAGATGTCCAGGGAGTAGGGACGCTTTCTGAACCGCTCCAATGACTGAAAATAATCCGAGAGGTGATGCCCTGATGGCACCAATGAATGAAAGAAGACTCTCATATCCTCCTTGGAGGACATTAGCGACCGGTAGGCTGTCGTCGTGAATTGATTCCTGCTGAGCATAGATCCCATTTTTTCCACTGCTTTTCGATCAGTTGCAGCACTGCCCCACCCATACACAGAGTGGAACCCAAGAGCCCCGTAGTCAAGATTACTCTCGATTCGAAAGTTACACTCTGTCTCCAGATTCTTCCATACCTGATTTATCGCAGAACGAGAAAAATTCAAATCCTTGGCTATCTCTGCCTGTCTAAGAGAAGCATCGAGTGCTAGCTTGTTTAAGACACGGATTGCACCGGCACCTAGAGTTACCACTGGACCCCACTGCTGGAACATACACATTCGCGCTAATATACTTGTCCGAAAGTTAAGTCAAATCGGGATATGATTGTCCTAATTGGCATTTGGGATATCTCTGCCTGTAAAACACTCGGAAAAGACTGCCGTGGAATGCTCTCTGCCAACCTCTAGGACAGGTCGCAATAAACAGGCCTTGTTATTATGCGGCTTGCCAAAAAAGCTACTACGAAAGTTGATAGTACGATTCATAAAGGACTAGTTACTAGGTGTAGGCTAGTTAGTAGCATTGCCATCTAGTAATTACTAGAGTGATCCCGTGCCATCATCGAAAAAGTACCAAGAGTAAGCTATATCGGAGGTGAACAGGGATTAACACAGATAGGGTGAGAGCAGCTATCGAGAGCATGACCGAGAATCGTGTCGCGCTTGCTTTGCTGGCAGTTGGAATTTCAAATCTCTCTTCTGTAGTTCAAGTTCCATGTGAAAGTCCTGAGCCATTCTAATCTTTCATGATTAGAGTGATTCAGAGGACTTGCTAGTGGATGTAACTGCAGGGCACCTCTTAGCTATGGCTGACTGGTACTACAACCAATTTTGGAGGAGAGAATCTTAATGAATCCAGGTAGTGACGAATGCCCAGAGCCATGGTAAAAGAATAATCCCAGCGGAAACAACCGCAAACGGAGGTAAAATGAAAATGATTAGAAGCGGACTAGAAACATCATTTGCGAACATTATAGGCCCAGAAGCAGGACGCGAAGTGGACCCGTTCAATGATCCCGAGATAGTCAGGCTAGTAGCTCTAAACTTAGAGCTGGCAGTACGAAATCTAGTCGGGTCAGCAACTCCACCAGAATGTCTGGTTTTGCAGGCTGATATATGCAGTCACAGGCTTGTGGCAATGCCCACGGCGGACGGTGACGTCAGTGTGCTCGTATTTGATGAGTAAAAAAACAAAACAAAATTGCATTGGACTAAGAAGGATGGATCTTAGGAAACGTCGTTCCCGAGAACGTCATCCTAGCATAGTGTAGTCTAAATACTAAACACCTGACCTTGCTATTGCAGGAGCACGTTTGATGTGCACTGCAAATAGCTACACGAAGGGTTAAGTGTGAGAGAGCCCCGTCAGGAGAAACCTAGAAACTACAAGAAGCTTGATAGCCAAGAAGAACGGGCGGTAGTCGTGTCAGATGAGCCAGTTTTCCCCGATGAGCCTTACACAGAGACCGGAGGCCAAGGTGTTAGATCTTCCCTGAGGGAAATATTCTCTAACCGGAATTATACTACTTTTCTCGGTACTGCTTGGGTGTTCAGTACTTTCACATTCTTAGGCTCGTACCTGAATCTCTATCTAAAGGTACTTGGATGGAGTATCATATTAATTGGCACCGTTATGAGTATTGCAAATGCGTTCAGTAGCATTATGCGTCTCGCAGGGGGATATATTGGAGACGTCGCCGACCGGAAGAAAATTGCAGTTGCAGCCTTTCTTGTCACTAGCATCTACTTCTTCATCATGGCATTCTCCATAGACTTCTGGCTGATTTTTATTGCTCTGCTTATCTATTCGGTCAACGACCTGTTCCGAAGTGGTTCTACTGCATATATCATGGAAAATGTCCCGGAACAGCAAAGTGGCTTTGCCCTCTCACTATTCACTACTGGCAGGGTGCTGGGCATAATTGCACTCCTTGCCTTTGGATTCCTCCAGCCTACACTCGGGTTTACAGCTGCCTTCAGGTTCATGTATCTCGTGACTGGACTATGCATCATAATTTCAGCAGTAGCCCGCGCAATCTTCTTGGAGCCAGCCAAGAGAGAGAGAACACATTCGGATAGACCGATATTGTCCAAGTTTCTCTCTGAAAACGTCAAGGCTGCCAAGATGCTCATAGCTGCAATCCCAGGCCTTGTTCTGGTTGTAGTATAGGATGCACTGAGCGACTCTTTCTTTAGTTTTGCTGCGATAATCTATACGTACGAAGATCTGTCGATCGATATCTCAGGCATCAACCTAATGCTAGTAACCCAGCTGCTCATATCGGTCCCACTGTTACTTAAAATGGGACGAATCACGGACCGTAAAGGTGTCAAGAAAGCAGCCATAGCAGTCTATAGTATCATGCCAATCAGTGCAGCGTTTCTGTACATTGCACCAGTCTTTCCATATGTAGTTCCTCTAGGCGTTGTTAATGCGCTCAACAGTGCTGTTCCAGGCCTTGGAGTTGTCTGCGCGACTCCGTTTCTGGGAATCGTCATCAAGTACGTCAACGACGCGCTTTGGGGAGGACTGATTATAATTCTGATCCGAAAACGTCTTCCGAAGACAGACACTGCAAAGATTCTCTCCATTTTCTGGGTGATGGTGTATATTCTGTCGTCAGTCGGCCCGTATGTTGCGGGATTGATATACGCCTATATGACACCACCAGTCTTATTTCTGACCATAATCG
>CAYPUO010000318.1:0-4560 GCA_964413775.1 uncultured archaeon | reverse complement strand
CATCAGGATATAGGCGCTTGCGTGAGAGAGATACAAGTTCAATGAATCCTGCCTGTTGCCAAGCCTGTCTAGCAAGTTTTTCTGGAGAGTCTTCTTGCTGAGGAGGTCGGAAACAAAGAGGAGAATCCTGTCTCTTGGTATCTCCTTCTTCCCTGTAAGGATGAGATAGGCTCTTGACAGCTGTGAAAAAGACGCTTGACGTACGGTGGTGATTGCCGCGTCTATCTTCGAAATCCATTCATCAAAGACCCGAATACGTTTCAGTTCATAAGCTGGCTGAAAGTCCTCGAAGTCATCTCCAACTGGATGGATTTCTGCAACATGTTCCTCACCAAAATTGGTCTTGAAGAGGTCGATCTTTGCCTCCTGCGATAACGATGCTGTGAGCCCGATTACTATTCTTTCCGGGTCGTTTGAGAAGAGCCCGAGGAGGCTCAGAATTGGCTCAAACGGCTTGTTCAATCGATAGGTCTTAGCCTCGAACTCTCTGATGAGTGCAGCAGCAAGTTCTTCCTCGTTGACTACTCGCTTCTCAGTGCTCTCGCTCTTATCCAGCTCGAACTTCAAGTCCTTTACTATCTGTGTGAATTGCCTGCCGTTTCCAAAGCGTCGCTCAATATACTGAATTGTCTCTTCCTTGGGCCGTTTTGCACCATAGCTCTGCGCGAACATGTCGAATATCTCGTCAATGATGATAACCTTGACCTTGTCTATTGTTTCTCGGTCAATCCTACTGTATCTGCCAATCAGTGAGTTCATGAGGAGTACTGGAATAGCGAAAAGGAATTTGGATAACTCAGCATGTTTTCGAGCCATCTGCGCAGGGATTCCCTTCTGCTCTTCTAGTAGATAGAGGTGGCCATGGTTTCCCAAGCCGTACTTGGATGCCATGTCATGGAGCTGGTGTTTGAGCTTCCTGTCATTGACCAGGAAGAGGACCTTCTCCTGTTTCTTGACGAGTCCTCGCTCAATCAGCATTTCAACGGTAATTGCAGCAATGAGGGTCTTCCCCATGCCTGTTGGTAGCAGAACAAGGAACCTGTTCTTTCCCTCATCCTCTATTGACTGCACAATCTGGTCCCTTGCGTTAATCTGATATGATCGTGGTTCGAATTCGTTCTCTGCTCCCATGTGTCTTCAGATTGATAATCCCTTTATAAGATATTGAAAAGAAGGCAATCTATCCTATGCAGTCCTGCGACACTATCATTAGGATTATCACGGCATTCTGAGATGTTACTAGACCCCTCTAAAGTATAAACATGGAGCAAGGTAACTGACTAGAAAAAGGAGTGCACATCCGTGAAAGGCATCTGTCCAACATGTGGGAAACTTGTGGACGCACGAGAGGAACGCCAGTCCCAGCTTGTCTATCTCGTGAAGAGTTGTCCTGAGCACGGTGATTCACGGGCAGTCATTTCCACGGATTCACAGTACTGGGAGTGGTCGTTGAAATATAACCGGCCAGGGTCAAGACCTTTCAGGTGGTCGAGTGAAGTCCGCAATGGCTGTCCAGATGACTGCGGTATATGCCCTGCTCATAGGCAACACTCATGTATTGGGATTGTAGAAGTAACTGGTGAGTGCAACCTTAAGTGCCCAGTGTGTTTTGCGGGTGCTCCTTTTACCGGGCATGTCCCATTTGAACAGATTACTGACATGATTGATTCCTTTGTTTCATATGAAATACATCCGGAAATCCTCCAGATCAGCGGTGGAGAGCCCACGCTCCATCCTGAGATTGTGGAAATAGTCCAGTATGCAAAGAGTCTTGGTATCGAGGATGTAGTTGTATCGACCAACGGGCTGAAGCTTCTTGATGATGACTTTCTGGATAGCTTTGCCAAGGCAGATCCTGTGGTCTACCTTCAGTTCGACACGTTTCGTTCCGAAGTATCAAAGGCTATTCGAGGGTGTGACATTGTATCCGAAAAGATTAGAGTAGTTGAGAGATGCAGTGACCATGAGCTCACTACTGTCCTTGTACCGGCTCTTGTCCGAGGGCTGAACGATGATGAGATTGGGAAGATAATCGATTTCGGGCTCTCACGTCGGCGAGTCTTCGGCATCAACTTTCAGCCAGTCGCGCTAACAGGGAGGAATGGTCTTCCTGTTACAAGCACTCTCAGAATCGATGAGGTTCTCGCCAGCATTGAGAAACAGACCAATGGGCGCCTTGAGGTCAACTCATTTCGTCCTATCCCGTGTCCCCATCCCCATTGCACTGCGATCAGCTACATGGTTGTAGATGGCGATTCCATCATCCCCCTGACATCCATCGTAGATGTTGACGAATATATCGACTATGCCCGAGATCGGACCTTGGTCAGCAGGTCCACACTGGCGGATGCCGCATTCACCTCCCTGTTCTCGACGAGCGCGGTACCCGGCACTGATAAGAACATTGCTTCGTTCTGTAGCGCCTGTGGGATGACTGTGCCAGAGTTCTTGGGCAAGTCTGTGAAGACTGTGTCCGTCCATGCATTTATGGACAAGGAGAACTATCAGTTTGAACGAGCTCAGAAGTGCTGTATACACCTGATTCAGCCAGATGGGAGGATGATCCCCTTCTGCAACTACAACATGTTCCACCGAAATCAGGGAGGGCCATAGTATGAAGATACCCGGACGAGATGCAGAGGAGCTTGGAGCATGTTGCGCAGATTTCTATGGTCATCCCCTTGTGGTCAAGCTGCTTGATGGAATCTTTCATCCTGGTGGCTTGGCGCTCAGTCACCTTATGGCCGAAGAGATGGAGGTCGGACCGAGATCCAAGGTTTTGGATATTGCCTGTGGCGACGGGACAACTGCGGCATATCTCTCGAAGAAGTTCTCGTGCTTTGTTGCCGGAATTGA
The DNA here is from genome assembly GCA_964413775.1 of uncultured archaeon. Classification (GTDB taxonomy): domain Archaea; phylum Asgardarchaeota; class Thorarchaeia; order Thorarchaeales; family Thorarchaeaceae; genus MP5-2226. The sequence continues at coordinate 1,704 of CAYPUO010000318.1, read as the reverse complement.
TGCTGGATCGGAAATGGTTGAGTCAGCAATTGAGAGAGCAAGACAGATGGGCGTTGATAGAAGGACTCAGTTCAAGGTTGGATTTGCAGCGAATATTCCCTTTGGTGCCTCAGAATTCAGTGCTGCATATAGTGAGTGTACTGTCTGCACGTTTCTTGATAAAGAGAGGGCAGTGCGCCACCGGTAGATGGTGGAGCGGGACACACTGAAGACTGTGGCAGCCTGGGTCACAGACTTCTTATAGGAATAGTTGACAATACGTTCTCTGTGAGTCACTGGGGAGATCATTCACATCACCTCAAACAGTGATGACCCCTCCTGCGACTCACACCTGTATCAAATGTCGTGTTACCATACAATGACTCTGTGGTGGTGAAAAAAGACAAGACCAACTCAGACTTTGACGCCTGAGCTGGTGGTGTATATGTCCGATTGAGGTTGGCTACTTTACAGCGCCATAGATCAGTAGAAGGACTCCTATAATAATCAGGGCAAGCATGACTTCTGTGAATAGAAATCCACCAAGAGTAATTGAGTATATATTCTGGTTGAAGTATCCAACAATCGTGGAGAGATCAATGTATGCTTGTAGGTATGTTGCCCAGATTGGAAGAAGTCCAACAATGATTAGTATCAGGCCCAGAAGGGCTGCACCTTTTCCCATTGTTTATCACTACCTAAGTTGAAGAATGCTTAATACACGGGACTATTTCAACTTCACTACTCCCAAAATATACCAAATATTGGCTTATGAATCAATCCCAGTTAAGAAAAAAGAGGGGAGGGGATGGTTCCCCTCACAGTTTGAACCCTACGGCTGTGTTGCCGTCGTATTCTTGCGGAGTATCACCACCACCATACGGGTAGGCGGCTAGGGCATAGTCAAAGCAGTCCTCCATCAGCGTGTTTGGATTACTGCCGAAGTGGTTCTGGAGCCCATATTGCAGGAAGTAGTATGTCCAGGCGCCGTTCTGATGAGCGGAGTCATCGTAGCCATACCCGTTCGCAGTACAGGTGGTCGTTATGTAGACCTTGGCATGGTTGGAAAGGGCCTGCATTTCAGGAATGAAGCCGCCGCTATAGCAGTGGTCGAGGAAGATGAAGATCTGGGATGCAGCCATGGCACCAATGTAGTTGTCAAGTTCGGTGTCATAGAGGTTTCCATCCTCTCCGTTGTCACCGCTCTGGCAGTCCCACATACAGAGGTAGGACGAACCAGTACCAGTGCCTGAACCATGGCCCGAAGAAATGAACGCAACCTGGTCATCTTCATCCGCGCCATTGACCATCCAGGTGAGACATGCTTTCACGTTGTACTCTGAGGCATCTGCATAGTAGCTTGGGTAGTTAGAGGTATGGCCATCTCCGAGGACGCGGATGTAGTCATAGCTCATGACATTATGGAGATAATTGTACCAGTCAGTGGCATCCTCGTCACAGTAGGAGAGGTCGTTGATAGCCTGATAGTCGCTTATGCCCACTATCACTGCCCACTTCCTTACAACACCATCTCCACCGCCTCCAACTGAGTTGTCAACAGTCACAGTGATCTGTTGGTATTCAGTGTTCCCACTTGGATCGGTTGCCTCACATCGGATGGTGTGAGCTCCATTTGAGTAGCCGTTGGTGTTCCAGCTATAGGAAGACGATGTCGACACCTGGGTGCCGTCAATCAGGATCCTTCGTGAACTGATACCGTTTGTA
>CAYPUO010000317.1:0-4563 GCA_964413775.1 uncultured archaeon | reverse complement strand
GGCCTGCCTTACTGAGAGCAGTGCTACACCTAACCTATGCCATTGGCTTGAGTCGTGTGGGTTCTCCTTTAGGTTGTTGACCATTTCAGCAATGTCGTCGTCAGTATAAGCCATTAGGTTCTCTCCGACTGAATCAGATTTGAGGATTCAACATAATCAGTCTTCCGAAAAGGGATGGGTTCTGCTTGTTTGGTCTACGCTTTTATCTAATTACCGGAATAAAATAGACGATGATTAATCTTATTAACTTCCAGGCCCTAGCATATGTGCTTGAGTGGGGGATCCACATGCCTGAAGGGGATACGCACGAAGGCGCAGTAACCCCAATTGAGATCGACATCATGCGATCATTTGGGTGGACTGCAATCATATATGAGGACTCGCTATACGAGAGGTTCTTCCATCTATCGTCTGAAGCATCGCTTGTACCATTTGACGTGTTTCGCAAGCATTTGTTTGAGATGGAATCTAAGGGCTATGTGTCTTCATTGAGCCTACACGGTAACAGGGCGTACAAACGGCTCTTCGTTGAAAATCAAATCGGTGCGCAGATATATCCGAGAGTTCCACTTGATGAGATACGGCTTGCACTCGGCAGCCGTAAAGCACGACTAAAACGTGCTGCACCAAGGCCACTCCATATCACCACAGAAGTCATTCACGAGTCAGAACTAGTCGGCCGCAGCATTCTCTCCGAGCTGAAACGCTACCTGAGGATGGGAAATGGTGTAGCTGCAATAAGGGGAAGCGCCCTCGTGGACCACATCGATAAGATATGTCAAGCACTCTGTCAGGATGAGAACACGTGCTACGAGTATCTGCGTCGAAGAGCACCAGGCGTCATTATCTCTGTGAGAGGAGTAATAGAAGCGAAAGGATCGGATTTTCTGTTACTTGGCCTGAAGCTTATCGAGTCAGATATGCGGCGATATGCCTAGACTGCTACTTTCAGAGAATCCTATACCAGTAGTCATAGACTGTTTCGAAACCCAATTTCGAATAGAGACCTGCTGCCAGTGCATTAGATGCCTCAACTTGGAGATAAGCTGTATCTACACCTTGCTGCTCTCCCCACTTTCCTAGCGCAATGTTCACCGCTGCTCCGACGCCCTTTTTGCGGTACTCCCCGAGCGTATATATTCCAAAGATGCCCATCAGATTATCCTCGACGACGCCCATACCAATTCCTGCGATTCTGTCGTCGATTCTTACTTCTGCCAGTCCCTTTGGCTTGCTTATCCGATCTATAATCTCGAAACGGGTTTCGAGTGCGAGTTTATCGAATCCGCCTATTGTACCGTAGGCCCGCATCCAGTCCCTATCCAGGTCCTCTTTGATTTCAGCAGAGTACTTCTCTGCAAAACCCGTCAGCTTTGTAATCTTGGTTGTCTGAAAATGAGTGAGCATCTCACACTGAAATCCTCTTCTATCAAGTTCGGCATCAAGTCCTTCCGGTTGACTGGAGGCTGTCATCTTGAATGCTGGAGCGACTCCTCTCGAACGATAGAACTCCATTACACTATCTATTGCTTGACTAAGTGAGATGTTTTTGAGCGCATAGCATGGGAGCACAGAGTTCGCACGCCATGTGGTCCCTTTGTTTGCTCTTAGCATCCAGCCTTCTAGTCGACTGTTCTCTTCAGCCGGCCAAGCCCTTGCACTGACAAGTTCTAGGTGTGTAATAAGGTTCTCATCAATCATGCTCAGCAAACCGACACTGAGAAATATTATATTCTTGCCCATTAGAGCATTCGCCGCTTTACCAAACTACTTAAATATAGTTAACTAGATGTGTACCCTCTCGGAGAGAGAGAATTGAATCGTGTAGTACGCTTTGAAATCCCGACCAGTGAGCCAGAACGGGCGGCAAGGTTCTTCGGCAATGTGTTCGGGTGGCAGCACAGATCCAGAAAGAGGATTCAGGACAACTATCAGTCTTAGAAACCGGTCCAAATGAGGAGGCGGGGATAAATGGCTCATTCTACTTGAGGTCAAAAGTACCCCCTGAAAACGCTCGATTCATAAACATCATAGAGGTCGATGATCTCGACACGTACATCAAGAAACTCAAGTCGCATGGAGCAACCATCTTGTTTGGAAAGGTAGCTTTGAGTGGGGTTGGCTTTCTTGCCTATTTCAGAGACCCTGATGGAAATGTAATGGGTATTATCCAATACGCTGATGCAACACCACAGAGAGGAGGTGCTAATAGTGCCTAGAGTTATTCACTTCGAACTTGTGTCAAACAATCCCGAGGCGACTCAGAAGTTCTATGAAGAGATATTTGGCTGGAAAGCAGAGAAATGGGAAGGCCCTATGGAGTACTGGTTCCTGACAACCGGTGACCCTGAAACGCCCGGTATAGATGGTGCCTTTGGCCGGAGGAGGAGTCCTGAAGACGTTGCCGTCGATACTATCGGAGTTGACGACATTGACAGGCATGTCAGGCTTATCAAGGACAATGGCGGAGAGATTGTACGCTCGAAATCGGCTGTGCCCGGTGTTGGGTGGCTAGTGTATTTCAAGGATACTGAAGGAAATCTCTGGGGTATGATGCAAGATGACCCTGCTGCCAAATAGAATCAAGCTTATCATCGGTTTCCTACAGAACGGGTATGGCATTTAATAGGCTGTACCCGTTCACCTCTTGCGCAGGAGTCACTTGTTCCTGGGTTTGCAGAGTCATGAAGCGGAGGACCCTATTTGAATATCCAGCCAGTATCTCTAGCAGTCGACATCCTTCGAAACACATACGACAATCTGGAGAAACATGGCTTCTCTTCAGACACTGACGGTCTTGTCTTTGCTGAGATTGTCAGAATGGTTAGTCTGTCCCGCGCTCTGAACTCATGGATTTCACCAGAGTCTCCTGAACGCCGCCTTCTCTTCAAGACCGCATCGATTGCAGCCCTCAAGAGGAACATTGACCAAGGAGAAATCACAAGAAGGGCATCTGATGCCATGGAAGAAATATCTGGTGCCAGTGTGGACACGCCGACTCCTAAGGGATCGATTCTAGAATTGACTGAAACTCTGGGCACTATCCATAGCATAGGTTCGCATGCCTCCTCACGAGGCTACTCAGTAAAACGATTGACAGGTGCTTTCTATACGCCGCACGATGTTGCTAGGTATATCGCTGAGAATACCATCAGACCCTATCTTGATGCTCTGTTTCCTCCTGATGAGACTATTTCCAAAGAAGGGCTCTCCATTATCTCGAGAACGAGTGTTCTTGACCCCTGTTGCGGCCCCGGAGTTTTTCTGGTTGCCGCTTACGAAGCGATATCTTCCTTTGTGCAATCGAAGATTAGTGAATCCAATTCATCGAAGAGTGACTTGAGATTAGTTAGCAGCTGCCTAGAAAGCATTGCAGCCAATTTTGTCGGGGTCGACCTCGATCCAGCATCTCTTGAGATTGCACAGCATGCACTCTCACTTGCTGTTTCTGTTGAGGGGCGAAAAAGCATGATGGGGCATTTCTATCATGGAAATTCGATAATAGACCTGAAGTCAGGGAGGCATTCGCACTTCTTTCGAGACCCTCTTCGTACGCACGCCTTTGAATGGACTGAGACTCGGAGCGGAGTAGTCACTTCCGGAAAATTCGATATTGTGCTTTTCAACCCCCCATATAATCGAATGAAGCCCAATCGCGCAGAGTATATGAGAGCATATCTTGGATCTGGTCACATTATCGTTGATTTGAATGACTATGCAGAGTATGAGCGGCGAATGTGGGAGGAAGTTGACTATTACAGGAATTCCGGGGAGTATTCGTATGGCCTCTCAAACTCCATAAACACGTACCATCTATTCATCGAGCGAGCCTTAGAGTTGACCAAGCCAGGAGGCAGAGTAGGGTTCATTGTGCCTGCAACATTACTTCGGGATTACTCAGCCAGAAAATTGAGGAGGCATCTCATGTACTCGAACTGCCTGCTCTCAATAGATGAGTTTTCAGAGGCCGCCAATCTGTTTCCAGATGTCACGCAATCTGTCTGTATTGCAAGCGTCAAGAAGGATGGTGTAACTGACGAATTCAGAGTTCGTACAGGTCTGGACTCGCTGGCAGACATGAGGTCTTCGAACTACCACGAGATCTCTGTTGAGTCTATCACAGAGATCTTTGGAAAATCTCTTGTCATACCTCAGATTCAGCCTAAGGACTGGGCACTACTCAGACTGATGCATCAGAATCCCCCACTTGCATCGTATTATTGGATCAGCAACCATCGTGGTGAACTGGATCTCACGATCGACAAGGAGTTCATCGGCAAGAGCAGGCAGGGATACCGACTGGTTAGGGGCTCAGACATAGATAGATACCACCTGCAAATGGACGGGCAGAAAAAGCAGAAAGCGAGTATCGATGTCATTAGATTTGCCGAGTCACGACCCAACTCGATTCGAACCTCACATATGGACATGCGTAGAATTGCATGTCAACAAATCTCCAACCTGGCCAATAGATGGCGACTGAAGTTCTGCATGATTGAACCGCATTGTGTCCTAGCGAATTCGTGTAACTATCTGGTGATTGACGAGAACAAGGATCAATCC
>CAYPUO010000316.1:0-4574 GCA_964413775.1 uncultured archaeon | reverse complement strand
CTCTCTTACATATCTTTGGCAGTTCTTGAGTATTAGTTTCTGATTGTAAAAGGAAAACATCAGAGCAATCGAACATTTATCAAAATGCCACCGTTATTCAATACTTGGTTTCCGGTTGTGTTCGGACAACAATGGCTGTCTGATATTTAAAGCGGACTGTTCGTAATCGCTCGCTTAGGGACTGATGATGAAACCTACCATACTCAGTTGGAATACAACATACAGATGTAACTTGAAGTGCAAGCACTGTTATGCCTCAGCTAGTGATGTCACGAATTCCAACGAGCTTTCGACCGATGAAGGTTTGAAGTTGATCGATGACTTGGGTCAATACAAAGGTCTTGTCTTGGTCTTTTCAGGTGGCGAACCACTTGTTCGCAAAGATATTACAACTCTGATTAGTGCCGCATCGGAAAATGGCATGAGACCAGTAATTGGCACGAATGGATGGTTCTTACCACAACTTGCTTCACAACTTAAAGAAGCGGGGCTCATGAAGGCCGGCGTTTCACTTGACTCTCATCGAGCCGGGGTTCACGATGCTTTCAGGGGAGTTCCTGGTGCTTTTCAGAAATCAATTGATGGGATAAAGGCATCTCATGAAGTTGGACTTGCAACCCAAATCCACACTACTATCAGTGAAGACAATATTCATGAATTAGGCAATATGGTGCAACTCACAGAGGATTTAGGTTGTGATGCACTTCACGTCTTCTTTATGGTGCCAACTGGTCGAGCATCAAATCTTGATCTTCTATCAGTCAAGAAATATGAGGACGTTCTCGAATTATTGTATGAATTGCAGAAACAAGCATCAATTCAGATCAAACCTGTTTGTGCACCTCAATATCTTCGAGTATTCTCAGAGAAGAGTGAACTCGATAGTCCTGAAGCAATGAATCAACTCAGGAATCATGGGCACTTCACAAGATTTCGAAGAGGTTGTCTGGCTGGCCTGTCATATGCGAGAGTTGACCCTTTTGGGAATGTTACTCCTTGTCCATATTTGGATTACGTTGTTGGATCGGTTAGAGAAGACACATTCCATCAAATATTGGAGAATTCTCCCATTTTGAATCAGTTCCGTACTGGTGAACTAGTCAAGGGCAAATGCACGGTGTGCGAGTTCTTAGATGTTTGTGGTGGTGGTTGCCGTGCAAGAGCCCATGCTGTAACAGGCAAACTTGATGGCTCTACAGTGTGGTGTTCACATGAACCAAACGGCAGGGGAGGGGCGCGCTAGAATTGGGCTTAAGCTGCATTTCAGTATCGCATAAGAATGTCTGCCTGTCAGAACTCGAAAAATTTTCTCACATTGACGCTGATTATGTTCATCATCGACTAAAGGAACTGGGGATTCCAGGTCTGGTTTTGCGAACTTGCCACAGAGTTGAGTTGTATTGGCACAATATCTCCAATCTCTCAGCAGACGGCTGTGTAAATTTTGCTTCTCAGATCCTGGAAATAAACCTATCAGAAATACCAGATTACATGTACGTTTCTGAAGATGAGGCTGTTCATCATCTAGCTGAAGTCTGCTGTGGACTAGAAAGCGCAATTGTCGGGGAGTATGAGATTCTGGGTCAAGTCCGCAAAGCACTTGAACAGGCCGAAGAACATGGGGCCCTTGACGATTACCTTTCTTCACTATTGCAGATGTGCATTAAAGCTGGCGTGTCTGCAAGGAAAGAAACCGATATTGCAAAAGGTAGTGTTTCCATTGGTTCGGTTGCTGTTGATGTAATTCGAAACCTTCTTGGAGATAAATTAGGTACAATGGTAATCATTGGGGCAGGAAAGGTAGCAGGTCTCTTAGGGAAGGCTCTCTCACTACTCGAGATTGATGACATTGTCTGGATGAATAGAACATATGAACGGTCCATCATGATGACGGAGCGATTTAAGGCGCATCCTGTCGAGTTCAATCGTCAAAGTCTTAGGAGTTATCTACAAATCGCTGATGCAGTAATACTGGCAACAGGTTGTCCTCGTCAATTGATTCTTGAAGACGATTTCAACCGTGCACAACGTACAAAACCACTAATTCTTCTTGATTTGGGTAATCCTAGAAATGTATCCCCTGATGTTGCCAATATTGAGTGGGTCAAGCTTATTGACCTTGATGGTATCAAAGAATGGATATCAAAGAATACACTGAACAGGGAAAGCGAGATTCCCCGAGTCAAGGAAATCATTGATAAAAGCCTCCTTGGATGGCAGACTCAATTAAAGCGAAATCAGTTCGAGAAAGAAATAGCTGGGATTTACAAATATGCTGAAGATATCAGAAAAGAACAACTAAACAAGACCATGGGTTCGAATGGTTTCAGCAAAGAGCATTATGAGAAACTTGATTTAATGAGCAAAGCCATAACTAAACAGATTTTGGACAGTCCTATCCGAAACATTAGATTTCTTGCGTCAAAAATGCAGAATGAAGATGCTCAGAAGTTACTTGCGTTATTTCTCTCAGATTACGGTTCTCCCAACTCTTCAGACGAATCAGAGAGTTTCACGAGAGGCCAAGAAAGTAACACGATAAGTACAAGAATGATACGGTGATAAAATGATTATATTCTCTAAATTTGTATGTGGCGTTGGAACTGTCAGTGAAGCTCTGAAGTCCACTAATGTGCCTAGTCATCAACAGACTCGAAATGATCTACTAAGGTTTTCTACTGAGTACAGGCCAATCGTAGTTTGGAATATGACCTCACGGTGCAATCTAAAATGCCATCATTGCTACATCGAGGCTGGTGATAAGGCTCTGGAAGGTGAACTATCAACAGAACAGGCCAAGGCTTTCTTAGATGATTTGGCGCAAATGAAAGTACCATTAGTGTTGTTGAGTGGTGGGGAGCCTTTTCTCAGACCTGATTTCGATGAGCTTCTCATCCACGCAAGGTCTCTGAGTCTTCGGGTCAGCATTAGTACAAATGGTACACTAATAGATGAGGAAAGGGCAGAATTCCTTGCAGGCAATGGGGTTTCTTACGTTGGTGTAAGTCTGGATGCAGCGTCCGATAAGACTCATGATGAATTCCGAGGGGTACCAGGAGCATGGGAACGAGCACTAAGGGGTCTACAATGTTGCAAGGAGGCTGGTCTGAAGACTGGTGTGCGAATTACTGTGACAAAGGGAAATTATCTGGATGTTCCAGAGCTCTATGGTATTGCCAAAGACCTTGGTATCCCTAGATTCTGTCTGTACTATCTTGTCCCGACAGGCCGCGGAAAGGAACTTGTCGAATCGGATTTGGATTATGATGAACGTATGAATGTTTTCAACTTTCTTTTCGACAAGGCACTAGAGGAAGGACCTCAACCTGACATTGAGATATTGAGTACTGATGCACCATACGATGGCGTACTGCTAATCGAAAGGCTCAAGAAAGCAGGAGCATCAGTTGAAGATTTGCGGAAATTGATGACCATTTCTGGTGGATGTTCAGCTGGTGAAAAGATAGCCAATATTGGTCCAACAGGCGAAGTTCACCCTTGTCAATTTTGGACGCACGAATCTCTTGGTAACGTGACGAAACAACCATTCTCTGAGATTTGGAATAACTCCGATAACCAGCTCTTGAGTGCTCTACGTAAAAAGGAAGATCATCTTGAGGGAAAATGCGGAGAATGTGGGTATAGCTCAATGTGTAAGGGATGTAGACTTAGAGCTCTCAATGCAACTGGTGACATTTGGGAAGCAGACCCAGCATGTCCCTATACACCTTAATGGTCTAGGAGAAGAATTTCTATGGAGTTGACGAAATTAGACAGAACTCTTCTGGGTGAGTTAGCTCATATTCCCTTCGATGACCAAATCTTTGAGAAGCTGGCAGAAAAGTTATCTATTTCGTCAAGCACCGTAATCGAAAGACTGTCCAGACTCAAGGAAAGAGGCTTCGTTCGTCGTTGGGGCGTTCATATTAATACACGAACGCTTGGATATCAAAGTGCCTTAGTAGCACTTGTTGCAGAAACCTCCCAGATAGAATTGATCAGAGAGTGGGTCAATGCAGAAGACGGTGTATCTCATTGTTATACCAGAGCCCTCAAAGAACTTAATGGAACGCCAAGTGAGAAACCATTAAGCAAATTCAATGTCTGGCTTACGCTCACTTCGGTGAATCAGAAATCATTCACCAAGAAGATCGAGAACTTGAAGTCTTTCTGTGGACTGGAGGAATCTGAGCTTCTTCTCTTGCCTGCACAACAAAAATTCAAGTTGAGGTTTGACTTTGTCCCACAGTGAAGATTCGAATCCAATACTCTCTGCAGAAGACAAGGAGATACTTGATAGCCTCTATGATATCCCAATTGTCGAAAAACCACTATCAGAAATCTCGAATTCGATTAGTAAATCACCAGCTGAGGTTCTGGAAATAATCTCCAGCCTGACAGACCGTAAAATTATCCGCCGAATAGCCCCTGTATATGCGCATCGCAAGGTCGGCTTCAGTAACAATGCCATGCTCTTAATAGACTGTGAAGGTGATGACCTCATCAATTTGGCAAACACAATATCAACTATAAAATAAGCGAGTCATGTGTTCCGTAGAGACAATAGATTCGGA
>CAYPUO010000315.1:0-4583 GCA_964413775.1 uncultured archaeon | reverse complement strand
CATATGAAGAGATTGGAGGCCTGGCGGAGCCAATCCAGAGAATCAGAGAGATGGTTGAACTCCCCATGAAACACCCGGAGTTATTCAATCGTCTTGGAATTGATCCACCAAGGGGACTTATCTTGCATGGACCTCCCGGAACTGGTAAGACCTTGCTAGCAAAAGCTGTTGCGACCGAATCTGAGGCTAACTTCATTCATATCAATGGTCCCGAAATCATGTCTAAGTTCTATGGTGAGTCAGAGCAGAAACTGAGGAAGATATTCGAGGATGCTGAAGAGAACGCTCCAAGCATCATTTTCATTGATGAGCTTGATGCGATTGCACCTAAACGTGAAGACGTCCAAGGAGAGGTTGAGAGGAGAGTTGTTGCTCAGCTCCTTGCTACAATGGACGGCCTGAAGTCAAGAGGACAAGTTGTCGTCATTGGAGCGACAAATAGGATTAACGCGCTAGACCCAGCACTCAGGAGACCGGGTAGGTTTGATAGAGAGATTGAGATAGGAGTCCCGGACGAAACTGGCAGGCTTGAGGTGTTGCATATCCACTCAAGAGGGATGCCACTCACCTCCGAGGGATCTAATAAGGTAGACCTCCAGCACTTGGCACAGATTACACACGGGTTCGTTGGCGCTGATATTCACGCGCTTTGCAGAGAGGCTGCGATGAAAGCTCTTCGTAGATATTTGCCTAAAATCAATCTAGAGGAGGAAGAGATACCCCAGGATGTCCTTGACCAACTCGAAGTCAATGCTGAGGACTTTATAGGTGCGCTGAGAGAGATTCAGCCCTCTGCCGTCAGAGAAGTCTTCATTGAGATACCAAATGTCAGTTGGAATGAGATCGGCGGGTTGGATAATGTCAAGCAGGAACTCATTGAGGTGGTTGAGTGGCCGCTCAAGAAGCCAGAGAAGTACACAAGAATCGGTGTTGAACCAGCAAGGGGAGTACTCATATGGGGGCCTCCTGGATGCGGAAAGACTTTGCTGGCAAAAGCTGTGGCCACCGAGAGCGAAGCCAACTTCATCAGTGTGAAGGGACCGGAACTCCTCTCAAAGTGGGTTGGTGAGAGTGAGAAGGCAGTTAGAGAGGTCTTTAGGAAAGCCCGCACTGCTGCACCTGCAATCATCTTCTTCGATGAAATTGATGCAATTGCACCAACTAGAGGAGGTGCATCAGGAGACAGTCATGTGACTGAGAGAGTAGTCAGCCAACTCCTGACCGAAATGGATGGACTAGAATCCATGAAGGACATCATTGTCCTTGCTGCTACCAATAGACCTGACCTTGTTGACAGGGCTCTCCTACGAACAGGCAGATTCGATACACGAGTTTTTGTCAATGAACCCAGTCCAGAAGGCAGGAAAAAGATCTTCGAGATATATACGAAGAACATGAAGATAGATGATGATGTGGATATTGCTAGGCTCGTTGCTGAAACAGAGTACTTTGTCGGTAGTGATATCAAAGAGCTCTGTAGACAAGCAGGGATGCAGGCGATGAGAGAGGAAGAAGAAACTGGAAAAGATGTGGAAAAAGTTTCATGGCGTCACTTTGAGGCGGCTCTCAAGAAAGTATCCGCATCGATTACTCCGGAGGACCTTGAACGATTTAAGAGGATGGACAGTGAGTTCCGCAGGTCAGCTGCGGTCCAGCAAAGCCCAACTCATACAATGTATGGATAGTGATCTGATTTGGCACCATGGAACTCTTTACCGCTCACGAACCTAATCCTGAACATACTCCACAAACGCAGAGGAATCATCGTCGATGATGAACTACTTAGATCTCTAAAGAAAGAACTTGGCAGTGAGCCTAGTGAAGCAGAACTGAATTCAGCACTCCTTAAACTTGAGATAAACGGACTTGTGCACGTAAGCCAGATTAAGAAGACAAAGCGAAGGATTGAAGTAATCACTGAAAGCCAGGAGTTCCTCAATGTTGATGAGGACTAGGGCTGCCTGCACCCATAGGTGAAAGCTCCATGAAAGGCAAGAGAGTGCTTGCAGCTGGCAAATTTGACATATTACACCTTGGACATCTCGCCTATCTTGAACAGGCAAAGGAACTAGCAGGTGATGATGGGGAACTTATCGTGGTCATTGCACGAGATAGTACTATTGAACGAGAACGTGGTGCTCCCCCGGTATTCCCTCAAGAACAGAGACGACGCCTAGTTGAGGCCCTTGGCGTAGTAGACAGGTCTGTGGTTGGGTATGATACAGATGACCACACTGAGATAGTCAGAGATCTCAACCCTGATGTTGTTGCTCTAGGATATGACCAGAAAACAGACATTGAGGCTCTTGAGGCAACATTCAGATCAAAACACATGGACACCAAGATTGTGAGGCTGGAGAAGCGAGACGCGGATGGCCTCTGCTCTTCAACACTCATTCGAAGCAGAATCATCGAGTTCTACCGTGACAACGGAAGATCCTACTAGTTCTAGATGATGAGTTCGCCACGGGCCTCGATCTCGCGGTATCTCTGCTGTTGGGCTTCTCTTCTGTTGAAAGACCATCTCCATATTCCAAATGCTACAAAGCTTGACACGATCAGTGCGGCCAGATAGGCATACGACCAGATACCAAGTGGGAAGTGCGAGAGCAGGTCAGGGAGAGGACGTGCCCCGAAGTATGGGAAGTTGAGGAACACTCCGAAGGCATAGCACAGACCAATCACGGCAAGCAGCTTCAAGTAGGCAACAGCATGCTCGTCCTTCTTGAACGGGAATATTAGTGCCCCAAACCAAAAGAGATACCAAGGCATGACCCACCTGAATGCAAATAGGAGACATGGTACACAGTAGATATAGAATGGGACCAGAAGCTCCAGACGTCCCCACCAAGATGCCTCTCCAAACGACTTCTTATCGGGCAAGAACTGGCGTACAGTCATCAGAAAGAACGCACCTACAATGATTGTCGGCACTAGTGCTGGTGGCCAGATATAGGTAGCACCTGCTGCACCCGCAATATCAGGAGTCCCCCATGCCAATCCTGGGAATAGCGGATTGACAATCACGGAGCTATAGGAGGAGCTATTCAGGAAGTGCTCAAACAGAGAACCATAGCTGAGTCCAGCTGCGGCCATTGGAACCACTGAGAGGAGAAGCGAAGCCAGAAACCACACAATCGAAAGGGGTGATGCCACAAAGAGAATCGGCAGGGCAACGAGAGGGTATATCTTCGTCTGGAATGAAAGCCCCAGAGTAAACATGGCCTTATTGTGCTGACCCTCGGTATGTAGGACAAGAGCCATCAACAAGAGACAGTCAGCAAGGGGCTCAAGTTTTCCACCTCCTGCCGACAACATAAGCCCATAGACAAAATACCCTGCCAAGAACATTCTTGCCCATCGACTGCTGTAGATCTTATCTTTGAGAAGAATCGCAATCAAGACAAGATTGAGATTGAACACAAGCACAAGGAGAAAGTTCAACCAGATGTGCTGATAGTCACTGCCATTTCCTGGGAACAGGTAAGTGGCTATCGCAAAGAAAATGAGACCGAAGACGGGATATTCGTATGTGATATTGCCAAGGTAGGCTGGGAGTGTGTGATTTCCATCTTGATAATGCGGACCCATGGCAGCAGCCAGTTGTTGATCAGTCATATCATAGACATGGAAACCATAGATCCAGAAGGCCTCACCGTACATCTCATTCCTGTTTCTATCCGTCTGTATCACTAATGAGTTGCCAATTGGTATGGCTATCATCGATATAACAAGACTGAGCAGAAGGTACTTTCTCAGCTCGTATATCTTGAATGAGATTGTGGATAGCATAGATGATCATCCATTACGGTCCTAGAGGTACCAATCAAAACGTGTCAACGAATAGTTAACTCTTTTGACTAGTTTTACACGTCTTCTGGTCGCTTCAATATATCTAAGCTTGTGATACCTGAATCTACGTCAGGTAGGTGGGACAGGGCCATGTATCACATCTCAAACAATGAGTGCACTTATTCTCGTCAACACTCACTCTTCCATCCTTGAGTCGGAGGGCACCTTGGTCACACTGAGGAATACAGGAGCCACAAGACTGACAGAACAACGTGCGAGTTACCGCACGTTCTATCTTTTTTGCTAGTCCTTCAATCTGCCGCTCGTTCTCTCCTCTAATGGTGATAGCTCCCGAGGAAAATATCGTAATCGAGTTTGGCCCTGCCGAAGTCCTAATAGCGCCCAGCTCCTCAGAAACCCTCGTCTTACCAAATATGTCCATGATGGACGCCACACGTTCGAGGTCAACCCCGTCCGAGAACTGCCCTTCAAGACTGAATCCTGCTGAAGTACATGGAGACACCCCCTTTACAACCTCTAGCCTTACGCTCTGAGCTGGAGCAGGCCGACTAGGAGAAATAGAGAGCCCCAAGTTCTCAATCATCTTCATCTGGCCGGGAGGGAGATTCTTCCAGCGCCAGAAGCCGTGACTGATCCACTCTGGAGGATAGCCGAGTCTGTGAGCCCAGGATTCAAGCTTCTCCATCCATCTGGCGTAGAGAGCTGGATGAGTTACTCTCAGACCTTCAATATCGGCAAGAGGTGAAGCAGGACAGAGGTAGCAGCCCATT
>CAYPUO010000314.1:0-4586 GCA_964413775.1 uncultured archaeon | reverse complement strand
CTTCCACCCAGCCTCATCGCCAATACTGAAAAGCATCTGAGCCTCAGCACTGTCATCAACGAGGAATGACACATAGGAGTCCCATCTCATCTCCTGTCCTATATGGTCTGCTTCTATCCTCGAACAGCAACTACTGGTCCGGAATCCCAACTGGTCAAGCTGGATGATGTGCTTCCTGATTGACCTGTCAATGTCATCGATGGGCAAGGTATACGCTCGCTCCTCGAGTATGCTCCACCCGTGCCATCTCTGCCCAACTGCTCTGCGGATGCTTCTCAGGACCGCACTCTCTTCGATGCGACTGCGAATAGGCTCTAGGCCGATGGATAGCGCCTCGTCGAGCGTCATATGCCACAGCTCCCACACGAAGTCCTCGATAGTGAGAAAAAGGCGCACAAGGACTGCGAAGTCAAGTCCAATGAAGCAGAGGATCAGCCACATGGGAGTCGAGGGGTCAATGAGCCCTGACCCTGAGAAACCAATTAACATCAGCAAGAGAAGACTGACGTACAGATCTCTGAAAAGGTATCCCGGGATCTCAGTCTGATTCTCAGGGGCGAAATACTCCTTTATCCTTTCTATCATGTCCTCTCACGACCATGACAGACACGCCCCATTCAGAATGACAGTACGGACAGATATAACATTTTCCTTGCTCCTCTCAATAAGCCATACGCCTTCTGCAAGGATTACGATAAGGAAGAACGCACTGACAGTGACCGATGGGTTAGGTCAGTATCATTCTCTGCAAGCCCGGCTGTCTAGGAAGCAAGATTCCACGAATAGCGTCACGGGTAGTTTCTCTATCCATCTAGATTGATTTAATAAGGTCGTACTCGCAATGATTTGTGAAGAGTAGTAGTTGAGAAGCATAGCCATGACGGGCTCGTGGGCTAGTTTTCCGTTACATGCCCTCATTACAAAACTCCCCCCCTCCTACCACGATTTCCCACGGACCCGTCACCTCAGTGCTCGGTCATCAGAGTGTGTACTGAGAAGGAGTACAGCATTAGAAGCATTGCACATCTCAGCCAGGTATCTACCTGTTTCGGGCCTCATGGGGCCTTATGACCATACTAATCCGTCACACCTTTTATCAAGCATCCAATCCTACCATGAATCAGGATGATGTGCATATCATGGGTGATTTCGAGAAGCTGAAGGAGAGTATATCAAAGAGTGGTCTGCCTCTTGAACACTGGTGTATCAAGGAGCTTCTCAAGCATGGCTGGTCTGTGCTTCCTTCAACAACATTCGTTGACAGGGATGAGAACAAATACCGCGAGCTGGATATGATAGCTAGCAAACGAATAGACCTTGGTGAGGTAGAGGGGGCACCTAATTGGAATTACTTCTTAAATCTGACACTCCTCATAGAGTGCAAGAAAAGCGAAACTCAGGCATGGGTGTTCTTTCCCACTCTTGTCGACAGGGGGCTAGAGAGAGTGGAGCACGTTGACTTTCTGGAAGTGACGCGCGTACAGAGTCTCGCACACGGAGATTCATTAGCAATGCGCCATCCTATCGTTCTTGGTCTTAAACCCAGCATAATACTTGAACCTAGACTTGTAGGAATCGAAACTGCAAGGAGTCTCCCTTGGCTCAGTGAGTTATTCGAATTCGGATTGAACGACTTTGAAACCCTTTCGCACATGAAGAGAGTGTCTGCTGGTAGAAGCATAAAGTACACTGGTACTAATTCCAAAGACGATGTATATAGTAGTACAATGACTGTATTGAAAGCTTTGTCATATGAGAAGGAGAAGACATCTGAAGTATTCTACATACTTATGAGCAATTTCCTTCGCAGAGAAGCAATTATCGAGAGACCTGGGTACCCTCTTGAGATTTGCTTTCTAGTCCCTATGATTGTTTTTGATGGCCCATTAGTATCTTGGCAAGATGAAGAGCAAGACTTGCAGAACGAGAGCTGCGTTTTGTACCAGACTATTGCCAGATCTCAGAACTACTTCACATCATCTGCTCTCCCTGTCGTGAAACGTTCCGCTTTCGTTCAAGTATTGAAGAGATTGGATGAGGACTTGAATACGCTAGCTCATAAGATGATGAAACGAAAAGCGGACCTTGATGCTCAAATCAAGGTTCTCCTCGGTAACTGACTGGAACCTTGGATACTCCTTGTCGCTCCCTCCATACGAACAAAGAAACTAATCTCCCGATTCACGTGTTCCATTAGAGCTGCATTACTCTCTGTGTATAAGTGGATTAGAGATGAGAAAGACTGCGAAGGGCTGAGCTCATGTTCCTCTCTGGTTAGAAAGCGACTGACGTTGAAAAGCAAGGTGGTTATCTCTGTTCCAGTGACTTCGGAATAGCAGTCCAACATTCATGGTTTTCTTCTGTTGGTAGAATCATGCATCAAGAAGATCTAATTCATTGCCACTAATGGTAGCCATCATTCCTAACTTTGCATAGAAATAGCTTCTCTTGCATAACCGGAGGTTTTCCGTCATTATTACAAAAAGAGGCCCTCATAAGGCTTATTTTGGCAGGAAGAAGGAGAAAACTAAGCGGTATGAATAGAACTACAGGTAGGGTTGAAATGCGTTTACAATTCGGGGCAATCCTGACAAGGCATTCAGTATGAATAGAACTACAGGTAGGGTTGAAATTGGGCGGTGCTTTCAATATGTCGCAAGGCGACTATTGTATGAATAGAACTACAGGTAGGGTTGAAATCTGGTGATATTAAGTGGTGTGTCAGTGACAATAGCGGTATGAATAGAACTACAGGTAGGGTTGAAATTTGAGTCTGCACCGGTAGTTCTCGGTGCCATTATCAGTATGAATAGAACTACAGGTAGGGTTGAAATCTATGATAGCCTTGCCCATGACCTGGAGGGCTGCATGTATGAATAGAACTACAGGTAGGGTTGAAATAGGCGTCTTGTAGTCCTCAGTACTGCTGACAATGATGTATGAATAGAACTACAGGTAGGGTTGAAATGAGGAGCGGGCACGCTCCATGTGGAGTCAGGAGCAGGTATGAATAGAACTACAGGTAGGGTTGAAATCCGTGCTAGGTACCCTAGCGGCCATGGGCGTGAACTTGTATGAATAGAACTACAGGTAGGGTTGAAATTTAGTAATAATTCAATTACTTTTATATCCTTTTCACGTATGAATAGAACTACAGGTAGGGTTGAAATGCGGCAGCATTGACCACTATAGGGGCAAAGTGGACAGTATGAATAGAACTACAGGTAGGGTTGAAATGTGATGAGATTAGTCATCTTGGTGCTCAGGCCTGCAAGTATGAATAGAACTACAGGTAGGGTTGAAATCTGCATCAAGTGTCGGCAGGAGGATCTCAAGCATCCGGTATGAATAGAACTACAGGTAGGGTTGAAATTTTCAGTTAAGCCCGTTGTCGCGGTCAATATGAGGCCGTATGAATAGAACTACAGGTAGGGTTGAAATGCTGATGAGTGGATACTTGTTGAATGTGTTGTATCAAGTATGAATAGAACTACAGGTAGGGTTGAAATCCCAAAAGGGTTTCAATCGCATTCAGGGTTGTTTCTAGTATGAATAGAACTACAGGTAGGGTTGAAATCAACACGGACATATCCGCTCTTCATCTTCGGTCATAGTATGAATAGAACTACAGGTAGGGTTGAAATGAACCCACAGCCTCAATACTTATACTAGTATTTTGCAAGTATGAATAGAACTACAGGTAGGGTTGAAATCTCTTCACCAGCATCTTGGACGAGATGAGCGTAGGTAGTATGAATAGAACTACAGGTAGGGTTGAAATAACTATGGCATCGACCTAGCGAAACTCGCGGACCCACGTATGAATAGAACTACAGGTAGGGTTGAAATCATGGAACGCGCGCGTTCCTCGGGAATGACTATTTCGTATGAATAGAACTACAGGTAGGGTTGAAATGCAACATATGCCGCTCAGACTCATCAAAATAACGAAAGTATGAATAGAACTACAGGTAGGGTTGAAATATTGTCGCGGCATTAGAGACGTGGTCAATCTCGAGAGTATGAATAGAACTACAGGTAGGGTTGAAATCGTCACCAAGGACTGTCCATAGGAACGACATCACATGTATGAATAGAACTACAGGTAGGGTTGAAATAGAGCCTTCAATGGGCGAGACGAGGAGCTGGAAATGGTATGAATAGAACTACAGGTAGGGTTGAAATATGACAGGTGGGAGGAATACAACAGGCGTATCGACGAGTATGAATAGAACTACAGGTAGGGTTGAAATCTTGGAACGTGCTCGTTCTTCTGGAATCTTGATATCTGGTATGAATAGAACTACAGGTAGGGTTGAAATCTCAGGAGGGTGATTCCACCAACAGCCACAAGAGCTGTATGAATAGAACTACAGGTAGGGTTGAAATGATTATCTACGAGATGGTGGTAGATATTCTCAAGCGCGTATGAATAGAACTACAGGTAGGGTTGAAATACGAAGCCTCCCAGTTCAAGGGAATGGGCTATTTTCGTATGAATAGAACTACAGGTAGGGTTGAAATTCCCTGTATAGTGGAAGGTTTCGATACTTTGTATTCTTGTATGAATAGAACTACAGGTAGGG
>CAYPUO010000313.1:0-4588 GCA_964413775.1 uncultured archaeon | reverse complement strand
GTTGTGGAAAGTCAATTTCGAGTTTCATTGGGAAGGCCAGAGTATTCTGCACTTCTCTCATAGTTTCTCCAGGAGCTCCAACAATGAATGTACCGAGAATAAAATCCATACCTGCTTTACGAGCTGTGTTTACAGCTTGCACGCTCATTTGTGGAGTGATCCTTTTCCTATACAAGTCAAGGATTCTCTGGTTTGCACTCTCTATTCCGAGATAAATGAGCTTACAGCCGCTTGTGACCATTGCCCTGATTGTTTGATAATCGACTTGGTCTACTCTTCCCTCGCAGATCCAACTGAATTCGAGTCTACGCTTCTTTATTAGTTCACTAATCTGGAAGATGCGCTTTTTATTCAACGTGAAACAATCATCAACGAAGAAAATGGTCTTAAATCCTGCTGCTAATAGACTCTCAATTTCATCTACCACATTTTCAGGGCTCCTAGAACGCCATTTCCTGCCTGCGAATTGGTTACAACAGCAAAAGGTACATGAGAAAGGACAACCCCTTGAAGATACCAAAGACGCTATAGCAGGCCATTGTAGTCCTTCTATCCGGCCGTACCACTCAGTCTTGACCATGTCCATTGCAGGTGGCGGCAGAGAGTCAAGATTAGATATAAGCTGTCTAGGCGCCCCTTTCTTCATGACTCCATTCTCGCGGTAATAGATGCCTGGTACAGTCTGAAGGCTAGTGTCATGTTCTAGAACTCTCACAAGCTCGACCATGGACAACTCACCTTCCCCTGCGATAACGGAATCGATTTGGTGGTACTTTCTCATCATTCGTTCGGCGTTAAGCGTGGGATGTACACCCCCAAATACAACATGAGTGTTGGGAAGTCTCTCCTTTATTATGGCGGACAGTTTGACAGCTTTTTCTGCCTGCCATGTCATCATTGAAAAGCCAACTATTTCAGGAGAGTATCTTTCTACTCTCTTCAATAACTCTTCATCCGCTACCTTTTCCCCCAATTGATCAGTGAGTTTGACTTCAACTCCAGATTCATGTAAAGAAGATGCAATATACAGAAGACCGAGTGGAGGACTGAATGTTGGAGTTGAGAACCTTATATCCAAGGAATCTGGAGCCGGATAAACCAAAAAGACCTGCATCCTTACAGCAGTGGAACTATTACCGAATAAATCCTGCCCTTGAGAAGATACGCACAGAATTTTACTAGTCGAGTGAGCAGAAATCTCGCCTGCTACCGTTCTTGCCACTGTATTGGCTTCAATACAGAAACTCCTAGAGCTCTCCAATGGTTCCATCCTGAACTTCTCACCCATGTCCACGTAACATCTTCTTCCAGAGAAACCAGAAACGACCAAGTGGCTTAAGCCAACTCTATAGTAATCGCCCCTCCATGCTTGCCTTTTTCTTTGTCACTGTGAATACTGACGTTTTTTGGTCATCCCTTTGCGGATCTCATCTACTGTGGGCACCTCCATTCTATAGCGAAAGTCTTCCCAGATTTTTCGAATATGGTAGAAGTACATCCCAATATCAAGTGGGTTGCCAAAAAGGACCTCGAAATTCTCGATGATGGATCCTTTGATAACAAGTGGTAATTGTTCGAAGACTTGAATATCATATCCTTCTGGGGCCCTTCCAGATACTTCCATTCGAATGTCCATCATCTCCCTTCTGTCCTGCAGCCTTGTGATGATTGCTACGTCGATGTCCGACCGAGGTCCAAAATCCCCTGTTACATAGGAACCAAATAGCACGACTTCTCGTCCATACAAAAATGACAAGTCCTTCCTTATCTTATCCAGATTCATCCAGCATCACCTCTATTATTCCGGTGAACCTCTGCAAGGCATCTTTCACATCCTTGACCGAACTTAACACGATAGCGTTATCAATGCCATTGTATTGATGGACTAGGAAGTTCCTTAGCCCATTGCATTTTGCCAGAGATTGTGCGAGACTATCATCGATTATGGCTTGGTCACGCAGGCTTTGGATATTCTCATAGTCTCCTTTTGGCATGATGCCTCGGTCCTTGCAGGACATGGCCACCATGTCCATCGCGGCCTCGATAGCGGAACTCAGATTGAAGAACACTCCCTTTAGTATGATGCCCGATGGGGCAGGGAGTACGCTGTCAATCTCCTTTAGACAATCGAGAATGTAGGAGATCTTCGATTTGTACCTGATGTTCCTGGTGGCATTCATATGGGGCACCTCAAGATATTCAGTGCGTCTATACTGCTGCTATCTTATTACCTTTGGTTTTTACATTTCTTGCAGGAATCAGTGCAACCCAACCTGTGTTCATTTTCGTAAAAATGTCTGTGGCAAGGGCTCTTGCTGTTTGTCTTAGAGCTGAGTACAGCCCAAATCTTCTCCTACATGCAGGAAATTCCGGTGATTTGAGGTTCACCATTCCTTTTTAAAAATACCATACGGATTAACATAAATTGAAGTCACACACTGCCATAGGCGAAAAGAGAGAAAATTCAGTTCACGGTGATACTATTGGTCGAGATTTTTAATACTAGAGCGCTTGAAATCCTTGACTCACGCGGAAACCCTACAGTCATGACGAGGGTCGAGCTCACAGACGGCACGATTGGAGTTGCGAAGGTCCCCAGTGGGGCGTCTACTGGCGAGAACGAAGCTGTTGAGTTGCGGGACGGAGATGCGCGGTACCTTGGGAAAGGCGTGTCTCAGGCCGTGAAAAATGTGAATACCACGATAGCCGATGCAATGAGAGGTGCTGACCCCCTATCACAGAAGGATATCGAAAGAGGCTTCTCGAGCTTGACCCGAGTAAGGGAAAGGGCAAACTCGGGGCAAACGCAATCCTGTCTGTGTCAATGGGTGCAGCGGTTGCGGCCGCAAGGCACCTCGGGATTGAGCTCTTCGAGTACCTACGGACGGACGTACTTGGAAAGGATGAGCACTATCTGCTACCTGTGCCGATGTCGAATGTGATTAACGGAGGAGAACATGCCGGCAACGAATTGGCAATCCAAGAGTTCATGATTCTTCCTGTCGGCGCGAAAGACGTTGTTGACGGTGTCCGATGCATCTCTGAGGTCTATCATCACCTTGGCAAGAACATGATTGCCAAATACGGGCGCATGAGTAAGCATGTCGGCGACGAGGGAGGCTATTGCGGCTATGGCCTAAAGACCTCATACGATGCCTTTACTGAGATTGTGAATGCCATTGAAAGCGCCGGTTATCAACCGAAGAAGGACGTAGTCCTAGGATTCGATGCTGCGGCCAGCGAGTTCTATCATGACGGCAAGTACACCCTTGATGGGAAGACCATGGATGCTGGTGAGCTCATCGACTACTATCTTGAGTTTGAGAAGACGTTTCCGATTCAGAATGTTGAGGACCCGTTTGATGAGCATGGCTTTGATGAGTTTGCAGAGTACCTGACAAAGACCAAGGTCCAAGTGGTTACTGATGACCTTACTGTTTCAAATCCCGAGATTGTAAAGAAAGCGATTGCGCAGAAGTGTGGCAACTCCCTCCTGCTAAAAGTCAACCAGATTGGCTCTGTAAGTGAAGCTATTGAGGCTGCAAAACTTGCGAATGCAGCTGACTGGTCGGTCGTTGTAAGTCACAGGTCCGGAGAGACCAGTGATACCTTCATCGCAGACCTTGCAGTTGCACTTGGGACCGGTCAGATTAAGACTGGTGCCCCTGCGCGAAGTGACCGTGTTGAAAAGTACAACAGACTCCTTGAGATATACTCACTGCTTGGCGGAAAGTGTGACTATCCGGGCAGCAACTTCAGGACAGCTTGGAGGAAGTTCTAGTAGATGCCTGAGCACCAGACTGCTGTACTCATTGTCCTAGACGGACTTGGTGACAGACTAGTGAAGGAACTAGACAATCGCACGCCACTTCAGGCTGCTAAGACCCCCAACTTGGACAGGCTTGCCAAAGAGGGGCAGAGTGGTCTCATGGATGTGCTTGGACCTGGCTTGACTCCGGGGAGCGACACCGCACACCTGACCCTATTCGGCTACGACTATACGAAAGTGTATCCTGGAAGGGGGCCGCTTGAGGCGCTTGGTGCTGGGCTGCCCTCAAAGCCTGGGGATGTCGCCTTCAGGTTGAATTTTGCAACGGTTGACAAGGACGGTGTTGTCGTAGATAGACGAGCAGGGCGTGTCTTCACTAGCGAAGAACACCGAGCGCTGGAGAAGGCTCTCGCTGGGATTGAGGTCGATGGTGTAAAGGTCCACGTCGTAGCAACCGTTGAGCATAGGGGTGCCCTCGTACTGGAAGGGAAGGGTCTCTCAGGTGATATTACTGACAACGATCCACATGAGACCGGCAAGAAGCCCCTTGAATTCAAACCCCTTTCAGATGGTGCAGCAAGGACCGCTGACATTGCCAACAAAGTGGTCAAGATTGCACATGAACGCCTCCATGATATCGAGGTCAACAAGCAAAGGGAGAAGAATGGCCTACCTCAAGCAAACATGATCCTCTTGCGAGGTGCCGGAAAGCATGCTGACATCCAGCCGCTAAAGGAGAGATTTGGGATATCATCTATGTGTCTGGCAGGTGGTGCTCTGTATATCGGGTGTGCGAAATATGTCGGCATGGACTATGTC
>CAYPUO010000312.1:0-4590 GCA_964413775.1 uncultured archaeon | reverse complement strand
GAAGAATACTGTCGAAAGGTTGGTCTGAAGCCTGGAGATATTGTTCTATTCGAGGATGGTTCTGGTGCGGGTCCACAGACTGCCAATATCCTAGTCGAGAAAGAAATACGAGCTGTAATCTTCAACACTCCACTCTCACATCTTGCAATAGAAACACTGACTGATGCCACAATACCCGTTGTTGCGGCTGAATCAGTAGAGCTTCAGAGGATTGATGAGTTTGCGTTCATAAGTCGAAAGAAATTCGAGAAGCAGTTGGAGGAATTCATACGCGTTACCAAGGAGAAGGCACGCAAGAAGACAGAAGACCATCTTGTTGAAATTGTTGAGGAATATCGTGACAAACGAAAGTGACCTACAGACTCTATTGTCCATTGGATACTCTTATATTGCCATGTTGAAAGGGCGATATTGAGGATAATCGTAATGCCTGGATCACACGGTTCACTTACAAAAGCTGGAAAAGTCCGAGAATCAACTCCAAAGGTCAGAGCCCGTGAGAGACATACCCCTATTCCTCGTATTCGCAACAAAAGGAACTACACGAAGAGATTCGTGCAGGGAAAAGTTGTTGGTGTGAGACACTAGGTACACTACTAGTACTGTTTCTTTTGGCCCGTTGAACTGCGATAGAACTGACCAAAGTCTTTCATCCTTTCAAGTTGTACTCCAGTAAAGATAGGTCCATCAAGACAGACCAGTTCGCCATGAGGATCAATTCCACAGGTCCCACAGAGCCCGCAGCCACACTTCATATATCTCTCAAGGGACGCTTCGAATTCAGTATTATGCGCCTTGGCTAAGAGATAGAGCTTATGCATCATAACTTCCGGACCACAGGCATACATCCTATCATAGTTCCTCTTCTCCAGCATTTGCTGGGCAATATCTGTAGCGTACCCCTTTTTCCCGACGGAGCCATCGTCAGTCGAAATCTCAAGGTGAAACTTCTTGTCATTGATAGTGTCAAAGTCATAGAGAATCAGTTCTGTTTGCGTTTTTGCACCAGCTAATAGGCTGACAGATTTCCCTGTTCCCAATAAGGTGTGTACCAGAGGCCTAAGAGGTGCAATGCCAATTCCTCCGCCGACCATCAGAGCTCTTTCGGTTGTCAATGTAAAGTGGTTTCCGAAAGGCCCTCGAATGCCAATCCAATCTCCCTTCCTGACTTGCACAAGTCTATTTGTTGCTTCGCCAATGGCTTTCACAGTGATGCCTGCGGTAGGAGGGTCCCAATATGAAATACTCATTGGAATCTCATCAACACCAGGCACCCAGACCATAACAAACTCACCTGCTTCAATGTCGCAATCCACTTGGGGAAGATTGAACCTGAGTGTTATAGTACTGACATTGTTTCTTTCTATACCGATAATCTGGACAGATGAAAAAGAGCCCATCTTGTCTTCAATGCTCATCTTATTCTCCTCCCAGCTGCCCCGATTATTTCTGTGATGCTAGAACACCCTATCTGTTGCAGGTACTCCTTGACTCCTTGTTTAATCCGTCCAAAGACATCAAATCCATCCAGTATTGCAGTCCCTAGTTGGATTGCCTTTGCACCAGCCAAATGCATCTCTATTGCATCCTTCCATGTAGCCACACCTCCAACTCCAATTACGGGAATATTGAGCGCATTATATAGGTCATAGACACATCTTACAGCTATAGGGAATATTGCAGGGCCTGATAAACCACCTACCAGATTCCCGAGAATGGGTCGTCTTTGATAGATGTCTATTCTCATTGCTCGTACAGTGTTTATTGCAACAACTGCATCAGCTCCAGCTTCCTCTGCCGCCTTCCCAACAGAAACAATATCAGACGCATTTGGAGTGAGCTTGGCAAAGACATCACAGTTGGCTATGTCTTTCACCGTGCTCACATACTTGTAGGTGAGTTCTGGATTATGAGCAATTTGGGCAATCTCAGCATGGGGACATGAAAGATTCAGTTCGATTGCATCTGGGTTGTACCGGATACCAGCTTCTGCGACTTCTGCAATCTCGTCCAGAGTTGATCCGAATATGCTCAGTACAACTGGAACTTCCGCATCCTTTAGGAAGGCAATTTCCGGCCCGAAGGACTTAATCCCAGGGTTCGTTAGTCCTACTGCATTGATCAGCGACCCATGGGATGTTGTCAAGACTGGTCCCTTGTGCCCTTCTCTCGGAGATGGACCTATTGACTTTGTAACGACCACATCAGCTCCTGAATCATAGACTCTCTTCATTACAGACCCTGTAACACCTAGGATTCCAGAAGCAAGCCAATATCCTTCTATATCCACCAAATCACCATGTCAGTACTCTAGGCTACGCTGTAATAAGCTCGACGACAGACTTATCCGAGTGATGACACGTTCTGTTCAATAGGTCAGTGGAAAATGCGTACCTATCTCACTTACACAGTCTTTGGAATCTTCTTGCTCGACGAAGAGAGCAAAGTGTTGGTCAAGGAGATTACCTATCCTAATCTCGAAAAGTCTGTGGAAACTGTCAAGGAGTTAAACAGTGGAAACATAACTGACCTATTCCGAAATGTAGTCAAGCAGATTAGCGGCGCGGGACCGGCAGTGGTCCTAACGCAGGAACTTGCTGGTGCTATCTCTTCCGTAACTAACATCCCGACAGAACTGCAACCGATATGTCCACCAATCAAGTGGTTTCATGCCATGCATGACACATTCCTAATCGACCAAGGTATTGTGAAGTCGAGTGAAGATTTAGCCGAGTTTCGTCGCCAGAGCGCACTGATGCTTGCTAGGTCATCTATAAGAGAGGCAAGTGAAGAGAAAGATCTCCTCCTAAAACACGCAATCGATGGTATCGAGGAGATTGACAAGTCTATCAATATACTGGCAATGCGGCTAAGAGAGTGGTATTCCCTTCACTTTCCACTATTGAACGATATCCTTGAAGACCATGAACAGTTTGCGACAGTTGTCACTATCTGTGGTACCCGCTCAAACATTACTTCCGAAAACCTCTCCAAGACTGTTATCGCTGAATCAGATAGGGATCGAATACTAGAATCATCGTCTGATGTCCTTGGTGCTGAAATGTCCAGTCAAGACCTCCAGATCATCCAGTCATTTGCACAAGGCATTTTGGATCTCTATAGTAAGAGGCGAGAACTAGAGGACTATGTGTCTATTGTCATGTCTAGAATCGCCCCGAATATCACTTCTCTGGTAGGTCCGCTTGTTGGTGCCAGGCTCATTAGCTTGGCCGGCTCTCTCAAGGATCTTGCACGAAAGCCTTCGAGCACACTTCAAATCCTTGGCGCTGAAAAGGCCCTCTTTAGAAGCTTGAAGACAGGTGCTGCGCCTCCAAAACATGGCGTGATATTTCAGGTTCCCGAAATACATTCGGCTCCATACTGGCAACGCGGTAAGATAGCACGAGCTCTGTCAGGAAAACTGTCAATTGCTGCTAGAATTGATGCGTATTCTGACAGCACAACACCTACGAATGTAAGAGAGCAGTTTGAAGTCCGCCTAGCAGAGATTAGGAAACAGAACCCTGAGCCACCTCCGCCAAAGCCATCAACACAGCCTCAGAGGCCCGCTCGTTCAAGAAGGAAGACTGGACATGCTGCTCCAAGAAACAGAAGGAGAGAACATCGGCGATGACCTCAGTTGAGAATCATAAATACCCAGGTGTTTTCATAGTAGAGGACAATGGCAAGAAGTCCATAGCCACACGTAGTCTGGTGCCCAGACAGAGCGTGTATGGAGAGAAAGTAACGCATATCGAAGGCAATGACTACCGTCTTTGGTCGACACGAAGGTCCAAGCTTGCTGCAGGAATTCAGAGCGGTCTCAGAGAGATGCCGATACAGCCTGGCTCGCATGTTCTCTACCTTGGTGCTGCATCTGGAACAACAGTCAGTCACATCTCAGATATCGTCGGCGAAGAGGGAGTCGTCTATGCGGTGGAGTTCTCGCCGCAGGTAAGTCGGAAGTTAATCTGGCTTGCAGAATCACGGACGAACATCCTTCCTATCATAAGTGATGCACGGCACCCCGGAAAGTATGCTGCTCTTGTCGGGGGCCAAGTAGATATTGTCTACCAAGATGTGGCTCAGTCAAATCAGGCGCAAATCCTGCTAGATAATATCAGGTCATTCTGTTCAATTGGAGCTTGGGGAATCATTGCAATAAAAGCCAGAAGTATTGATTCCACTCTAAGTACAGCAGATGTATACAAACGCGAGATATCACTGCTGGCATCTAATGGAATGGAGATAACTGACAATGTCAATCTCGACCCTCTAGAGAAGGACCATCGACTAGTTGTAATGAGGATGGCGGAGGAGCCCACGTGAGCCGTTTTATAGACAAAATGCTTGAGAATGATATTGATACGGCGAATGACCATCTGCCTCTGAGAAAGATTAGCCTTGCGAGTGCGCTACTTGAGCAGAAGCCGAGTTATCTCACTAGAAATGGGGAGCATTCTCGATTCATAGTGGAGGAACTCCTCCAGATTGCGGACGAGATCCCTGCTGAGTACCATTCCACCTTCATGTTGCCCATTGTAATACTCCGTCGAATGGACCTTGGTAATGGAATCTATACCATTGCGG